>JACQPZ010000207.1 GCA_016207265.1 Candidatus Latescibacterota bacterium
CCCGCAGGCAGCGCCGCGCACCCATTCGCACCCGCCACCGATCCCTCGCACGGCACACCAGCCACCGCCGACGATGTCCCCGTGGCCTGCGGCACGAAATACGACTGACTCACATCCGGCACTCCAGCATAGGCGGCCGGGACGATCAATGTCGCGAGTACGGCGATCGCAATGCCCAGCTTGGCCAATTTCAACATCATCACACCTCCTAGGGTCTCAACTGCTGCGTACTAGCAAAGGGATGCAGAGGTCTGCTCCAAAACACGAAGGTGGTAGGCGTAAGGCCGTGGCGGTGACGAACACCTCCTTTCGAGCAAATCTTTAGTCTGACGATTTGGTCAAAATATCTTTATGCGTTCCTGGCACTTAGGGTGGCGATTCGAACCGACGAGCAGTCTGGGTCGGTAAATCGCTTGTAGCCGAACAAAAATCATTCTATCACGCGTACATAGCAAAGTCAAGCATAAGAACGCGCTAGGGCGCGTCCGGGGCTGATTTCTGGTGGGCGAAACAGGGCTCGAACCTGTGACCCCTTGCGTGTAAGGCAAGTGCTCTGCCAGCTGAGCTATTCGCCCGACCGGTCATTTGGCCAGGATCCCCCAGGGAATCAGCACCAGATACCCGACCAAAAGCAGTATGGGGGCGAGAGTTATGGAACCCCGGGAGAGGGCGATGTACCCCGCCAGGATGACCACCGCGGCAACCGCGAACAGGAGATAATTCCTCCTTCCGAACGGAAGCTCGACGCTCGGCGGCTCGGCCGGGCGGGGCCCCGATCCGCGACGCTGGCGTCGAAGCTCAGCAGGGCTCGGCATGGGTTCAGTCCTCCAGATCGAGTGAGGGAAGGGGGTCCGGACGGCGGTATCCCCTCGGGTCTATCTCGACTTCCGTGAATCCTAACCCATTCAGTAGAGATAGGATAACCCTATTCGTGGCCGGCTCCGCCAATCTCGGGATATCGTCCGCGGCGACCTCGATGCGAGCTTTCCACCCCTCGTGGCGGAGCCGCACGACCCGGAGCCCGAACCGCTCCCTGAGCGCCTCCTCCCCCAACTCCACCTGGCGCAGCCGCTCCACCGTGACGGGAGTGCCTCGCGGGATCCGGGACGCGAGGCAGGCCGACTGCGGCTTGTCCCAGACGCGCAGCCCGAGGGACCGCGCCAGGGCGCGCACCTCGACCTTCGATAGCGCCGCTTCGAGGAGCGGGGCGCGCACGCGCAGCTCCTCGGCGGCCGCCATGCCCGGCCTCACGTCCGCGAGGTCGTCCGTCACCGCGCCGTAGGCGAGCGTGTCCCAGCCCTCCTCACCCGCGAGCCGCTCCAGCCTCTCGAAGAGCTCGGTCTTGCAGTGATAGCAGCGGTCAGGTCCGTTCTCGCGGTACCGCTCCCGATCCATCTCGTTGGTCCGGATCACGCGCACCGCGATCCCGCGAAGGGACGCAAGCGAGAGGGCGGCGTCCAGCTCGGATCGCGGGAGGGACGGGCTCTCGGCGATCACCCCCAAGGCGTCCACGCCGAGCACGCGATGCGCCTCGACGAGGAGCACCGCCGAGTCGACCCCGCCCGAGTACGCGATCAGCGTGCGGCGAAAGCTCCGAAGCAATGCCTCGAGGCGGCGCCTCTTTTCCTCCAGCGCCGCCCTGGCCGCCCGCGAGGCGTCGCCCCTCGAAAGAGACGTCGCGACCCGTTCGTTCACCTCGAGCTGTCCTTTCGTGCAGGATTCGCCCGGCGCGCCGTCCGCGGGGGCGGCTCGGCGGGGCCGTGCGTCCCCGGCGCGGGCGGTCCGGCCGCGCGGATCTCAGCCGGGGGCGCCGGAGGGCCCATGGCGCGAAGCGAAGGCGCGCCCCCGCTGACCGGACCGGTCCGAAGCACCGGAACGCCGCGCTCCGGCGGAGGTCCTACGGGCGCGACCGTGGATTCCGCCTTCGCGAGCGCCCGGACGTGCGCGATCGCGCGGACGTGCTCCTGCCACGTTTTCGAGAAGATGTGCGTCCCGTCCCCTCGGGCGACGAAGTAGAACTCGGTCGTGTCCGCCGCGGGAAAGAGCACCGCATGGAAGGCCCCCCGTCCCGGGCTGCAGATCGGTCCCGGGGGAAGCCCCTTCACGCGGTACGTATTGTACGGCGATTTCACGTTGAGATCGCGGTAGTACACGCGGTCCCGATAGATCCCCAGGGCGTAGGAGACCGTCGGGTCCGACTGGAGCATCATCGACCGCTTGAGCCGATTGTAGAAGACCGCCGCGATGCGAGGGCGCTCGTACGGCATTTCCGCCTCCGCCTCCACGATGGACGCGAGGGTGACCAGCTCGTGCAGGTTGAGCCCCGTCCGCGCGTCGGGGAGCGCCATTTCCTCCTCGAAGACGGAGAGCGCGCGCCCGGCCATGACGCGGATGACCTCTTCCGGGGAAAGCAGGGGATAGAACGGGTACGTGTCCGGAAACAAGTACCCCTCGAGCCGCCGGGCCCGGACGCCCAGCGAGCGCGCGAACGTGGAGTCGGTCGCGAGCGCGAGGAAGCGCACGGGGTCGATCTTCGATTGAGCGAACAGGGTCGAGGCGATCTCGTCGGCGCGGAGACCCTCGGGGATCGTCACCATGTCTTCCTTGCCCATTCCGCTCGCGAGCTGGCGCAGGATGCGATAGATGCTCGAGCCGACGGGAATCGTGAAACGGCCCGCCTTGAGGCTCCGGTCGTAGCCCAGGGCCCGCGCAGCGAGGACGAAGAGGGCCGGGCTTTTTACGAGGCCGTTCGCCTTGAGGATTCCCGCGATCGTCTCGACTCCCGCCCCTCGCGGGATCATGACCTCGCGGGTTTCGAACACGCGGGTCACCGAAGCGGGAAAGAAGAGGATTCCCGACAGGATGACGACGCCGACGATCCCTCCCAGGATCAGGCTGTGGCGGATCCGGTGGGGACGTCTCACGCCGGATCCTCCGACCGCGGCCGCCTCACGCCCGACCCTCCGACCGCGGCCGCCTCATGCCGGACCCTCCGGCCCGCGACGGGGGCGGTCGAGCCACCGCTGGAGGATCACGGCCGCCGCCTGGGCGTGGAGATCGCGCCCGCGCGGCGCCCGGCCGGCGGCGGACGCGCGCTCTTCCGCTTCGCGCGTGCTCAGGCTCTCGTCCTGAAGCCGCACGGGGAGCCCCGAGGACTCGCGGAGCGCGCGGGCGAAGCGCTTCACGCGCTGAACCTCCCGGCGCCCCTCTTCCCCCTCGAGACCGGCCGGGACCCCCACGACGACCGCCCCCGCACCCACCTCGGCTGCGACCGCCGCGACGGCGGCCGGCGCCTCGCGCACCGATGCCACGCTCAGCGCCCGGAGCGGAGTCGCGATCGTCTCCCCCTCGTCGCTGACGGCGATCCCGAGACGGCGCAAGCCGAAATCCACTCCTAGGACTCGCACGCCAGGGCCCGCAGCACCGACTCGAAGTCGGGCGGGACGGGGTGTGTGAGCGTGATCGGCTTCATGCTCGCGGGATGGCGGAAGGCCAGCGTTTCGGCGTGGAGCGCTTGATGATCCAGCTCCGCAAGGAGAAGCGCCGCCCGGGAGCGCTGGCCGGGAGGAAGCCCGAGCAGCGGGCCGCGGCGGCCGCCGTATTCAGGATCGCCGAAGACCGGATGCCCCAGATGCGCGAGGTGGACCCGGATCTGATGCGTGCGGCCCGTCTCGAGATCCAGCGTAAGCTCGCTCGCATACGCGAACGCCCGGACGACGCGGTAGCGCGTGGCCGCGAACCGGCCCCCGCGCGAGACCACCGCAAATCGCTTGCGGTCGCGGGCGCTCCGTCCGAGCGAAGCTTCGATCCGCCCCTCCTTCGCCCGAGGGTGTCCCCACACGAGGGCGCGGTAGGACCGATGCACCTCGCGCGCTTCGAGCTGGCGCGCCAGCTCACGATGGGCGGCTTCGGTTCTCGCCACGAGGAGGAGCCCCGACGTGCCCTTGTCCAGCCGGTGCACGATTCCGGCCCGCTCGGGGCCCCCGGCGCTCGGGAGCGCGCCGTACCGATGAAGCAGGGCGTGGACCAGCGTCCCGGTCCGATGCCCGATGGCGGGATGCGTCACCATCCCGGCGGGCTTGAGCACGACCGCGAGGGACTCGTCCTCGTAGACGATCTCGAGCGGAATGTCCTCCGGGAGCAGACGCGTCGCGACCCGCCGCGGACGCGTGACCTCGATCCGGTCGCCCGCCTTGACGCGCCGGCTCGCGCGCGCGGTCGCTCCGTTCACGAGCACGCAGCCCGCGTCGATCAGGTGCTGGATCGCGGATCGCGACAGGGATCGCTCGACCTCGGTGAGGAAGCGGTCCAGGCGCTCACCCGCCCGCGAGAGGGGGACCGGGTGGATTCGTGGGGTTGGCGTCGGCGCGGCCGGATCGGGCGAGGTTCCAGGCAAGGAGGATCACTCCAAGGGTGACGGCGCTGTCCGCGACGTTGAACACGGGCCACCGCAGGGTGCTCCAGCCGACGTCGATGAAGTCGACGACCCGTCCCCAGCGGACCCGGTCCACGAGATTACCGATCGCTCCGCCCAGGATACACCCGAGGAGCATGCGGTTCCCGAGACTGCGATACGCCTCCCGGGCGAAGAGGTAGAGCACGACGGCGATCGCGAGGACGGAGACCAGGATGAACGGGAGCCTGCTTCCGGGGAAGAGCCCGAAGGCCGCTCCCGTGTTGTGCACGAGGGTGAGCCGGAGGAAATCCCCCAGGATCGGGACGGGCCGGCCCAGCATGAGGTGCGACGAGGCCAGCGCCTTCGTGGCCTGGTCCAGGATCAGGATCGCGGCGGCGCACGAAAGGAACACCCCGAGCCGGGCGCTCATCCGCGCGCGTTGTTGGAGGCCTTCTCCTGCTTTTCCTGGCAGGTCACGCAGAGATTCGCCTGCGGCATCGCGTCGAGCCTCTGCTTCCCGATCTCCTTGCCGCAGGATTCGCACGTGCCGTACTGACTCCGGTACAGCCGCCGGAGCGCCTCGTCCACATCGAAGAGCAGCCTCCCCTCGGCCGACGCGAACAGGAACGCCTTCTCCCGCTCCATCGCGTCCGTGCCCATGTCCGCCATGTGGAACGAGTACGCGGACAGGTCCCCCGACGAGTCGCGCTGGGTCTGTCCCATCGTCTTTTCGAGATAGCCGAGCTGGCTCAGGAGCTTCCTCCGCTCCGCGAGAAGTCGCTCTTCGAAGTGTTTGAGATCCTTTTTGCTCAGCAACCGATCACCCTCCTCTGTGGACCCGCTCGATGCCGACGCGGGCACGCTCTCCGTCGAAGGTCCACTCCTCGTGAGCCGCGCCCGCAGGCAATCGGGGCACCAGCTCCTCCGCCAACACTTCCTCCCGTATGAAGCGCTCGTAGCGATCGCACGCGCGGCCGAGCCCGGGGCTCAGGTCCCAATAGAGCCGGATCCGGTCCGTGACGCTGAAATCCGCGCTCTTGCGGAGCGTCTGGATGCGGTGCGCGAACTCCCGGACCAGCCCCTCGGCGCGCAGCTCCTCGTCGAGGATCGTGTCCACCCCCACGGCCAGCGCTCCCTCCGCCTGCGCGACCCACGGCGCGCGCGAGGATTCCTGGATCGTCACGTCCTCGGCGGTCAGCCTGAACGACTGCCCGCCCGCCTCGACCTCCCAGCCCGCTCCGGCGAGCGCGGACCGGATATCGCCCGCCGGGGCGGCCTGGATCAAGGCCGCAAGCTCCTTCATCGCGGCGCCTGCCTTCTTTCCGAGCACGGGGAAGTTCGGCTTCACCGTGACGGTGAGAAGCTCGGCCCGATCCGGGAGAAACAGGAGATTCTTCACGTTCAGCTCGTCGCGGATCAAGTCCGCGACGCCCTCGAGACGCGCGCGCTCCCGGTCGCCCACGCCCGCAACGGCCAGACGCCGGAGCGGCTGCCGCACCCGAAGCGACGACGCGTTCCGCGCCGCCCGCCCCAGGTTCACGACGCGAAGGGCGATCTCCATCGTCTGCTCGAGATCCGGGTCGATCTTCGCCCGCGCGGGCTCCGGGTAGTCGCACCAGTGGACGCTCTTCGGGCCGTCCGGACGCGCCGGGCGCACGAGGCTCTGGTGCAGCTCCTCCGAGACGAACGGCGTGTACGGCGCGAGGAGCCGCGCGACGACCTCAAGGCATTCGAACAGCGTGTCGTACGCGGCGCGCTTGTCGCTGCGGCCGCCCGACTTCCAGAAGCGCCGGCGCGACCGGCGCACGTACCAGTTGGAGAGATCCTCCATCACGAAATCCTGGATCGCGCGGGCTCCGCGCGTGAGATCGTAGCCGTCGAGGGCGTCCCGGCACGTCCGGACCAGGGAGTGAAGCCGCGAGAGCACCCACCGGTCGAGGAGCGCGGGCTCCGAGGGCTCCTTGATCGAAGGATCGTAGCCGTCGATGTTCGCGTAGAGCGCGAAGAACTGCGCCGTGTTCTTGAGCGTGCCGAGGAGCTTCTTCGCGACCTCCGTGACGCCGTCGGGGTCGAACCGGGTCGCGGTCCATGGCGGACTCGTGTGGAGGAGATAGAACCGCAGCGCATCGGCGCCCCGGCGGTCGAGGATCTCGATCGGGTCCACGACGTTGCCGCGCGACTTGCTCATCATCTTCCCTTCCTTGTCCAGGATGAGCTCGTTGGGCAGCACGTTCTTGAAGGGCGATTTCCCCGTCACGAACACGCCGATCGCCATCAGCGTGTAGAACCAGCCCCGCGTCTGGTCCATTCCTTCCGAAATGAAGTCGGCGGGATAGAGCCCGCCGAACTCCTCGGCGTGCTCGAAGGGGTAATGCCATTGCGCGAAGGGCATCGCGCCCGAGTCGAACCAGCCGTCGATCACCTCGGGCACGCGGCGCTGCGTCCCGCCGCACTTCGGGCAGCGGAACGTGACACGATCCACGTGCGGGCGGTGGAGATCCAGCGGCTCCGGAACGCCCTGCCCCTCGCGCAGCTCCGCCACGCTCCCCACGCACCGGTCCGCGCCGCATCCCTCGCAGCGCCAGATCGGGAGCGGAGTGCCCCAGTACCGGTTCCGCGAGAGCGCCCAGTCCACGTTGTTCTCGAGCCAGTTGCCGAACCGGTTGACTCCGACGTCCGGAGGATGCCATGCGACGGAGCGGTGGGCCTCGAGGAGCTGCTCGCGGTAGCGGGTCGTGGAGAGATACCAGGTCTTCCAGGCGTAGTAGAGGAGCGGAGACTCGCATCGCCAGCAGAAGGGATAGCTGTGCGTCGTCACCTCTTCCCGATAGAGGAGGCCGTGCTCCTTGAGCCACGCCCGGATCCCGGGCTCCGCGTCCTTCACGAAGCGGCCGGCCCACGGCTTCACGTCGGCCAAGAAGCGGCCCTGAGGATCCACGGTGTGCCGCTGCGGGAGATCCAGCTTGAGGCCGAGCTTGTAGTCGTCCTCCCCGTACATCACGGCCGTGTGGACCACGCCCGGTCCCTCTTCGGTCGTGACGAAGTCCGCCTCGCATAGGTAGTAGGCCTTCTTGCCGGTGAGGGTCGCGAGATCGAGGAAATCAAAGAGCGGACGGTACCGCTTCCCCACGAGGTCGCGCCCTCGGAGCGATTGCTCGACCGCGTAGTCGCCCTCGAGCTGGGCGACGCGGTCCTTGGCGATGTAGTAGCGCTCGTCCCGGCCGCCGCGCGTCTGACGCACGCGCAGATACTCGAGGTCCGGCCCCACGGCGAGCGCCACGTTCCCGGGAAGCGTCCAGGGCGTCGTCGTCCAGGCGAGAACGAACGCCCCTGGCTCGTCCTCGAGCGCGAACTTGACGGTGACGGAGGGCTCCGTCACGTCCTCGTAGCCCTGGCTCACCTCGTGGCTGCTCAGGGGAGTCCCGCACCGGGGGCAGTACGGAACGATCTTGTGCCCTTGGTAGAGATAGCCCTTGTCCCAGTACTTGCGGAGGATCCACCACACGGTCTCCATGTAGCGCGGGTCGAGCGTGAAGTACGGGTGGTCCATGTCGAGCCAGTAGCCGATCCGCTCCGTGAGACGACGCCACCCGGTCTCGTACCGCATCACGCTCTCCTTGCAGAGCGCGTTGAACTCCGCGATCCCGAACTTCTCGATCTGCTCTTTCCCGCTGATCCCGAGCTCGCGCTCGACGCCGATCTCGACGGGGAGTCCGTGCGTGTCCCAGCCTCCTTTGCGGGCCACGTGGTAGCCGCGCATCGATTTGTACCGGCAGATCACGTCCTTCAAGGTCCGGGAGAGGACGTGGTGGACGCCCGGGAGCCCGTTCGCCGTCGGGGGGCCCTCGTAGAAGACGAACGGCGGCCTCCCCTCGCGACGCTTGAGCCCTTCGCGGAACGCGTCGATCTCGCGCCAGAGGTTGAGGACGCGGGCCTCGGTCTCGGGGAGGTCGAGCCTTGTGGAAACGGGAACGAACATGTCCGATTTCAGGCTCATGGCTTCGCGGACGCGTCGGGGCGGAGTCCGCCGGGCGCGCCGGGTCCGCCGGGCGCGCGGGATCCGGCCGCCGAGGGCAGGCGCTCGATCACACGGGCGACGAGACGGGTCAGCGCCGGCTCCGCCTTCGCGGCCGCCGCAAGGATCTTCGGAACGTCGATCGGCTCGAGCGATTCGGGAAAGCACGTGTCGGTGACGACGGAGAACGCGAGCACGCGCATGCCCGCGTGCGCGGCGACGATGGTCTCGGGAACGAGCGACATCCCCACCAGGTCCGCCCCCACCCATCGCAGGAACCGGTACTCGGCCCGCGTCTCGAGGTTCGGACCCGCGACGCCCACGAACACGCCCTCACGGAGCGGGATCTTCTCCTCGAGCGCCGTCTCGCGCGCGAGGGCGATCAGCTCCCTGCTATACGGCTCGGACATGTCTGGGAATCTCGGACCCAGCGAGTCCTCGTTGGGGCCGAGGAGGGGGTTATCGCCCATGAGATTGATGTGATCCACCGTCACCACGATGTCCGACGCCTCGAAGAGCGGATTCATGCCTCCCGCCGCGTTCGTCACGACGAGCGTGTGGGCTCCCAGAGCGCGGAGCACCCGAACCGGAAAGGTCACCTCCCGCATCGAGAATCCTTCGTAGTAGTGGACCCGGCCGTTCATCACCGCGGTCGGGCGGCCTCCGAGCGTTCCCACGACCAGCTCGCCCGCATGGCTCTCGACGGAAGGCACGGGGAAGTGCGGAATCTCCCGGTACGGCACGACCGCGGGCCCCCGCATCGCCTCCGCGAACCGGCCGAGGCCGGTCCCGAGGATGATCCCGATCTCCGGGCGAAGGCCGACCCGGGACGCGAGGTAATCCCGCGCTTCTTCGATGGCCCTGAGCTGGCTCGTCGACTGCTCCATGAGGGTGCTCATCTCAGAGAGGGTGCTCGTCTCGGATTCCCAACCGGCGCCTGAGCTCGCCCTCCTCGATCCCGTCCACCTCGACCCACTTGTCGCGCGAGCCACCGCCCGCCAGGAGCCTCACCGCGCCCGGGGGCAGGCGCAGGGTGTCGCGCAAGAGTCGCAGCACGGCCGCGTTCGCCTTCCCATCCTCCGGGGCCGCCGTGACGCGCACGTGGATCGCCCCGTCCGGCCGGATGCCCGCGATCAGATCCGCGCGACTCCGCGGGCTCACGCGCAGCTTGAGTCTCACCGCGATCGCCCGTCACCCCGCGGCCGCCGGCCCGGCCGGTCGTGGACCGAAGAGAGCGGTTCCGATGCGGATGATGGTCGCGCCCTCGTCAATGGCAATCTCGAAGTCGTCCGACATCCCCATGGACAGCTCCGCGTCCGGGGCGAGCGCCCCGGCGCGGACGGCCTCCTCCCGGATCGCGGCCAGCGCGCGAAACGAGTCTCGCGCGCCCTCGGGCCCGCCGCCCAGGGGCCCGATCGTCATGAGGCCACCCAGCGCGATCGCGCGGAGTCCGCGCACGTGCTCGAGGAGCTTCATCGCCCCTTGGGGCGTGACGCCGTATTTCGTCCGATCCCCGGAGGTGTTCACCTCGACGAGCCCGGCCACGGAGCGGCCGGATTGGACCGCCCGCTTGGAAACCTCGTCGGCGATCGCCGCCGAATCGAGCGATTGAATGACGTCGAAGAGCTGGACGGCCCGCTTCGCCTTGTTGCTCTGCAAGTGCCCGACCAGATGCCAGCGGGGCCGGGGCTCGAC
>JACQPZ010000217.1 GCA_016207265.1 Candidatus Latescibacterota bacterium
GCTACGATCAGCTCATGTCGTTCGGCTGGAAGGTGCTCCTGCCCGCGTCGCTTCTCAACATGTCGGTGACCGCCGTGATCGTGGCGCTCCGGGGATAGGGACGAAATGGCCGAAGTGATCCTCTTCACCGCGTTCGCGCTGACCGCGGTGGCGTTCGCCCTCGGAGTGATCTTCCGGCGAAACGCGGTGCATTGCGCGCTCCACCTCGTGGGCGTTCTGCTCTCGCTCTCGGGGATGTTCGTGCTCCTGAACGCGCAGTTCATCGCGGCGATCCAGATCCTCGTCTACGCTGGCGCGATCATGGTGCTCTTCCTCTTCGTGGTCATGCTCTTGAACGTGAAGGGGGAGACCCCGCTCCTCACGCCGGGCGCGGCGAAGGGTTTCGGGTTCCTCTTCGCGCTGATCGCGTTCGTGGAGCTGCTCTGGATCGTGCTCGCGCCGGGGGGGGAGGAGGTCGCTCCGCCGCCTGCGCCTCCGCTCGTTCCGGGATTCGGATCGCCGGCGGCGATCGGCCGGGCGCTCTACACAACGTGGCTCTTTCCGTTCGAGGTGACGTCGATTCTGCTCCTGGTCGCGGTGATCGGGGCCGTGGTCTTGGCCAAGAGGAAGTTCTTCTGATGACGAAACCCGGCCCAAGGGTGCGCGCATGACGGGACACGGCGTTCCGCTCGAACTCTATCAGCTCGTGGCGGCTCTGCTCTTCACGATCGGCCTGGTCGGCGTCCTGGTGCGGCGGAGCGCGCTCGTCATCTTCATGTCCATCGAGCTGATGCTGAACGCGGTCAATCTGAGCTTTGTCGCGTTTTCGAGGCTCCACGGCCAGATGGACGGCCAGATCTTCGTCTTCTTTGTGATGTCGGTCGCCGCGGCCGAGGTGGCGGTGGGGTTGGCGATCCTCGTCGCGATCTTCAGAAATCGCGAGACGGCGAGCGTGGACGACGTCCACCTCCTGAAGGGATAGGGATGGCGCCGAATCGATATCGGGAGGACCGCGCGTGGGCCTGAACCAGCTCTGGCTCGTGCCGGCGCTCCCGCTCCTCGGCGCGATCCTGAACGGGATCGCGGCCGGGAAGCTCCCGCGCAAGGTCGTGAGCGTGATCGGCGTGGGCTCGGTGGGGCTTTCGCTCCTGATCGCGCTGGCGTGCTTCCGCGAGTTACTGGCGCTTCCCGAAGACGCGCGGCGCGTCACGCAGGGGCTCTTCACGTGGGTCCAGTCGGGGGATTTTCAGGCCGATGTGCGGTACGCGCTCGATCCGCTGGGCGCCGTGATGATGCTCGTCGTCACGGGGGTCGGGTTCCTGATCCACGTCTACTCGACCGGCTACATGGGGCACGAGAAGGCGTACGGGCGCTACTTCTCGTTCCTCAACCTCTTCACGTTCTCCATGCTGACGCTGGTTCTCGCGGACAATTTCCTGCTCATGTTCCTCGGATGGGAGGCGGTCGGGCTCTGCTCCTATCTCCTCATCGGCTTCGGGTATCAGCGTCCGGCGGCGGCCGAGGCGGGGAAGAAAGCCTTCGTCGTGAACCGGATCGGCGACTGGGGGTTCCTGCTCGGAATCTTCCTCATCTTTGTCACGTTCGGGACGCTGGATTTTTCGGCGGTGTTCGCGCAGGCGCCTCAGAAGCTCGCCGTGGGGAGCGCCCTCGCGGCCGCGATCGCATTGCTCCTCTTCCTGGGCGCGGTGGGAAAGAGCGCCCAGATCCCGCTCTACGTCTGGCTCCCCGACGCGATGGAAGGCCCCACCCCGGTCAGCGCGCTCATCCACGCGGCGACCATGGTCACCGCGGGCGTCTACATGGTGGCGCGCTGCCACGTGCTCTATCTCCTCTCGCCGGTCGCGCTCCTGACGGTCGCGATCGTGGGTGCCGCCACGGCGCTCTTCGCGGCGACGATCGGGCTCGTTCAGAACGACATCAAGCGGGTGCTCGCGTACTCGACCGTGAGCCAGCTCGGCTACATGTTCCTGGCCTGCGGCGTGGGCGCGTTCGCTTCCGGGATCTTCCACCTCATGACCCACGCGTTCTTCAAGGCGCTCCTCTTCCTCGGCGCGGGAAGCGTGATCCATGCGCTCTCCGGGGAGCAGGATCTCTGGAAGATGGGCGGGCTCAAGCCGCATCTTCCCAGGACGCACGCCACGGTGCTCGTCGCGACGCTCGCGATCGCGGGCATCTTTCCCTTCGCGGGCTTCTTCAGCAAAGACGAGATCCTCTGGAACGCCTGGCTCCACGGAGGACCCGTGCTCTGGGGAGCCGGCGTCGTGGGCGCGTTTCTCACTGCGTTTTACATGTTCCGGCTCTATTTCCTCACGTTCGGCGGCCGGTCTCGGGTGACCGAGGAGGCGAAGCACCACCTCCACGAGTCGCCGAACAGCATGACCGTGCCGCTCATCATCCTCGCCGTGCTGAGCCTCGTCGGCGGGCTCGTCCAGGTGCCGCTCCTGAGCGGCGGCCAGCGGCTCGACGCGTTCCTGGAGCCGGTCTTTGCGGACGCGGCGCTGGTGGCGGGAACCGGGGTCGCGCATGGCGCGGCGTCCGTGGCGGGCAGTGCGGCGGCCCACGGCGCGGCGTCGGGGGCGGCGCACGCTCCGGGAGTCGAGATCACGCTGATGGTGATTTCCCTCATCGTCGCGCTGAGCGGAATCTTCGTCGCGCACCGCTTCTACGTGGCCGATCCCGACCTGCCGTGCCGTCTCGCCGAGCGTGCGAAGGGCTTCTACCGGCTCCTCTTCAACAAGTACTGGATCGATGAGGTCTACGATTCACGGATCGTGCAGCCGATCTACCGCGGCTCCGTGCGGCTCTGGGAGCGCTTCGACGCCGCCGTGATCGATGGGGCGGTGAACGGCGTCGGGAAGCAGATCGAGCGGGGCGCGGCGCTGCTGCGGCAGGCACAGACGGGCTACGTGCAGGTCTACGCGCTGATTCTCACGCTGGGGGCGGTGGTCGTGCTCGGCTACCTGGCGCTCCGATGAGCCCGGCCTTCACCGTGCTCGGCGTGCCGATCCTCACCTTCCTGACCTTCTTCCCGACCGTCGGCGCGCTCTTGCTCCTGCTCCTGCCGTCCGCGCGGCCGGGGGCGATTCGCGCGGCGGCGTTTCTCGTCTCGCTCATCACGTTCGCAGCCTCGATCCCGCTCTTCACGCAGTTCGACTCGACGAGCCGGGGGATGCAGTTCACCGAGCAGGCGCCCTGGGTGCCGGGGCTCGGGATCAGCTACCACCTCGGCGTGGACGGGATCAGCATGCTCCTGATCATGCTGACGACGCTCCTCACGGCGGTCTCGATCCTCGCCTCGTTTTCCGCGATCACGAGCCGGGTGAAGGCGTACATGGTCACGTTCCTCCTCCTCGAGACCGGGATGATCGGCGTCTTCGCGGCGCTCGATCTCGTGCTCTTCTACGTCTTCTGGGAGGTCATGCTGATTCCGATGTACCTCCTCATCGGAGTCTGGGGAGGCCCGAGGCGCGTGTACGCGGCGGTGAAGTTCATTCTCTACACGGTCGCGGGAAGCCTCCTCATGCTGGTCGCGATCCTGTACCTCTACTTCGCCCACCACGGGGCGACCGGCATGTACACCTTCGATCTGCTCGAGCTCTACGACACGCCGCTGATGCGGGGCGCCCAGCTCTGGCTCTTCGGCGCGTTCGCGATCGCGTTCGCGATCAAGGTCCCGATGTTCCCGTTCCACACCTGGCTTCCCGACGCGCACGCCGAGGCGCCGACGGCGGGGAGCGTGATCCTCGCGGGCGTGCTCCTCAAGATGGGAGTGTACGGGTTCGTGCGCTTCGCCATGCCGCTCTTCCCGGAGGCGGCGTTCGCGTACACGCCTTGGATCATCGGGCTTTCGCTCATCGGCATCGTCTACGGCGCGCTCGTGGCCATGGTGCAACAGGACGTGAAGAAGCTCGTGGCCTACTCGTCGGTGAGCCACCTGGGCTTCGTGATGCTCGGACTCTTCGTGTGGAACACGCAGGGAATCCAGGGCGGAATCCTCCAATCCATCAACCACGGGCTCTCGACGGGCGCGCTCTTCTTGGCGGTCGGCATCCTCTACGAGCGCCGGCACACGCGCGAGATCGGCGAGTTCGGCGGCCTCTCGGAGACGCTGCCCTGGTTCGCGGCACTGTTCCTCATCGTGTGTCTCTCGAGCATCGGATTGCCGGGTCTGAACGGCTTCATCGGCGAGTTCCTCGTGCTCCTGGGAGCCTTCCGGGCGTCCCCGGTCGTGAGCGCGGTCGCCGCGACCGGCGTGATCCTCGCCGCGGTCTACCTCCTCTGGATGTTCCAGCGGGTCATGTTCGGGCCGGTCACGAACGAGAAGAACCGAGGGCTCAAGGACCTCACCCGCCGCGAGTTCTGGACGCTCGCGCCGGTCATCTTCTTCATCATCTGGATCGGCGTCTATCCGAACACCTTCCTGCGCAAGCTCGATACGTCCGTCGCGGAGCTGATGGACCGGGTCCACGCGCGGACGCTGTCGCTGGGCGCGCCACCCGTGCCGGGCGCGTCGCTCGCGCCGGGAGCGGGGCTCGTGCGGGGCACGTCCCTCGCGCCGACCGCGCCGCAGCCTGACCCCCCGGCCGGCGCCGGGGGAGCCGATTGATGGCGCCGATCGATATTCAGGCCCCGCTCGGCATGATCGGCCCGCTCCTCATCGTGTGCGTGACGGGCTTCGTGCTCCTGATCGCGGACCTCCTCCTCCCCTACGGGAAGAAGCACTGGAGCGCGTGGATCGCGATGCTGGGGGTGGCGTGGGCGTTCTTCCGCGCCCTGGGCCAGTGGGGGATGGACGAGCGCGGCTACGCGGGCATGGTGACGCTCGACAACCTGAGCACGCTCTTCAACCTGCTCTTCCTCGCGAGCACGTTCGTCGTCATCCTTCTTTCGGAGCA
>JACQPZ010000210.1 GCA_016207265.1 Candidatus Latescibacterota bacterium
CCTTGCGGCTGCACCGCCCCCGCGCCCTGATCGTGGACAAGGACTCGTCGGAGACCACGCAGCTCGTGGCCTTCCTGACCGAGAACGGCTTCGAGGTGCACTGGGCCAAAGACGGCGAGCAGGCCTTCAACGTACTGGACCGGCCGGTGCCGGAGACGGCCGGGGCGCCTCAGGGCGCCGGCCCCGAGGTGCTGATCACCGAGCTTCGGGCGCACCGCGTGGACGGAATGCGCCTTCTCGAGATCGCGAAGACGCGGAACCCCGAGGTGTGCGCTATCCTGATCGCGGACGGCGGGACCGTGGAGCTTGCGACCGACGCCATGCGGCAGGGCGCATACGACTTCCAACTCCGGCCTCTCAACTTCCCCAAGCTCCTCGCGGTGATCCAGCGCGCCCTCTCGCACCAGCAGCTCGTCGGGCGCGTGTCCGACCTGACCGAGCGCCTGGACGTGCGGCTGAACGTCCCCAACCTGACCGGAAGCTCGCGCGTCATGCAGGAGCTCGCGGCGAAAGTCATCCAGATCGCGCCGACACGGGCGACGGTGTTGATCCATGGAGAGACCGGCACCGGGAAGGAATTGATTGCCCAGGCGATCCATCAGCTTTCGCCTCGGAAGAACGAGCGTTTCGTGAAGCTACAATGCGCGGAGCTTTCCGCGAACATCATCGAGAGCGAGCTGTTTGGACACGAGAAGGGGGCGTTCACGGGAGCCGACCAGCAGCGCAAGGGACGGTTCGAGCTGGCGGACCAGGGGACGCTCTTCATCGACGAGATCTCGGAGATCCCGCCGGCCATCCAGACGAAACTCCTGCGCGTGCTGCAAGATCGGCAATTCGAGCGCGTGGGCGGGAACGAGACCGTGAAGGTGGACGTGCGCGTCATCGCCGCGACGAACCGGAGGCTCGACCTCATGGCGGCGCGAGAGGAATTCCGCGAGGATCTCTATTACCGCCTGCGGGTCATCCAGCTCGAGGTCGCGCCGCTCCGCGAGCGGAAGGAGGACATCCCACCGCTCGTCGAGGTGTTCATCCGCGAGTTCAACCGCGAGCACGGGCGCAGGGTGACGGGAATCACGCGCGGGGTTGCGGACCGCTTCATGGAATACGACTGGCCTGGGAACGTGCGCGAGCTCCGGAACACGATCGAGGAGATGGTGGTCTTCGCGCAGGGCAAACGGCCCCTGGAGGTCACGGACCTGCCGATTCCGCTCCGGGAGCATCGGGCGGCCTCGGCCGAGGATCTGAACGTCTCGGTCGGGATGTCCATGCACGAGATCGAGCGGCGCGCCATCGAGGCGACGCTGCGGTCGGTCGGGCACGACAAGCAGAAGGCGGCGAAGATCCTCGGAATCGGGCTCAGGACCCTCTATCGCAAGCAGAAGGAGTACGGGCTGTGAGCGGCCAGGGCTCCACAGCCGAGTAGCGCTACCACCTCCGTATACGGCGTTCCCCTCCGAGCGTCCCATAGCCAATCACGCGATCCGGGACGACCATAGTCAGTAGAAGAGAAGGACAGGCGGGACCACGGATCGAGCGCCCGCGCCCGGCTGGCTGCGGGCGGCGGGCGATGGGACCGCCGCTCCGTTCTGGCCGCCGGTGACGGGAGCGTGCCCGATGGATTCCAAGCTCATGCGATTCCTCGACCGCTCGGAAGCGGGGCGTCTCCTCGCGGAGCGGCTGGCCGAACGACCGCTCCCGTCGCCGCGAGTGGTCGCGGGGATTCCCCGCGGCGGCGTGCTCGTCGCCTCTCGTGTTGCTGAGCGGCTCGGCGCCCCGCTCGCGGTCGCCTACGCCCGCAAGGTCACGCCCTACCCCGGATCCGAGCTGGCCATCGGAGCCGTTGACGAGGATGGGGAGCTTCTCGTCGCCACAGGGACGGGCCCTGCCCTCGGCCTGACCGCCGAGAAGCTCGAGGAAGCCAAGAATCGGGCGCTGGCCGAGATCCACCGTCAGCGGGACCGGAATCCGCCCGCGTCGCTTCGGGAGCTGGCGCAGGGGCGCGCGGTCGTGCTGGTGGACGACGGCCTCGCGACCGGCCTCACGATGCAGGCGGCCGTCGGGTTCGCCCGCCGTCACGGCGCGTCCCATGTGACGGTGGCGACCCCGTGCGCGTCGGTTTCGGCGGCGCGTCGCTTCCGGCGGACGGCGAATCGGTTCGTGAGTCTCGTCGTCGACCCGGACTTCGTGGCGGTGGGAATCTACTACCTCCGCTTCCCGACCGTCTCGGACGTGGAGGTCGCCGCGGCCATCGCGGCCGCCCTTGAGCGGCGCCCGGCCGCTGGAGTCGAAACGGGCAAACCGGGAGCCGGGACCGCGTCGTCGGTCCCCACGGGAGCCATGTAGGAACGACCGCAGGAAAGGAGGCAGCCATGCGTCCCATCGTGATTCTGATCGCGCTCTTCATGGGCGGCCTGCCCGCCTCGGTGGACGCGATGCCCGCCTCGGTGGACGCGATGCAGCTTGCCCCTTCGCACCCGGCGACCGTCGTCCCGGTTCCGACGACGATCTCCGATTTCTTCCTCCCTGGATCGCAACCCGGGCAGTCCGGGACCCTCGAGTTCCCGTCGAAGTGCGACAATTGCCACGGCGGTTACAACCTGGCCGTCGAGCCCGCGTACAACTGGCGCGGGAGCATGATGGCCCAGGCGGCGCGCGATCCGCTCTTCTACGCCTGCCTCGCCATCGCGAATCAGGACGCGCCACAAAGCGGCGATCTCTGCATCCGATGCCACACGCCGAAGGGCTGGCTCGAAGGGCGCTCGGAGCCGACGGACGGTTCCGCTCTAACCGCGCAGGACCGTGAAGGAGTCACCTGTGATTTCTGTCACAAGATGGTGCGACCGGCCCCGCTCGGGACGAACCCCTACCCCGGTGACGCGGACTACACGGCCGGCACCTACACGCAGGATCAATCCTACCTCGCGACCCTGGGGCTGATCCCCGGGACCACCGCGAACGGCATGTACATCGCCGACGGTAACAACGCGAAGCGGGGCCCGTTCACGGACGCGAACGCCACGCACCAGATGCTCTACTCCCCGTTCCATCGCGAGGCCGACCTCTGCGGCACGTGCCACGACGTCAGCAATCCGGCGTACACCAAGACCGGCAGCGCCTACGTTCCCAATGCCTTTGGAGCGGGGGCGCCCAGCTTCGATCCATACATGATGTTTCCGATCGAGCGCACGTATAGCGAATGGAAGATGAGCGCCTACAACCAGCCCGGTGGCGTCTACGCGCCGCAATTCGGCGGGAACAAGACATTCGTCTCCACGTGCCAGGACTGCCACATGAAGGACGTGTCCGGCGTCGCCTGCAACAAGGCCGGAGGCGTCTTCCGAAACGATCTTCCCCTTCACGACATGACGGGCGGGAATACGTTCATCCCGCTCTTGGTGCAGAGTCTCTACCCCTCCGAGGTCGACGCGGCGGCGTTGAGCGCCGGGATCCAGCGCGCGCAGGCCATGCTTGAGAAGGCGGCGTCCCTGGACGTGGCGGTCGCGTGGAAAGACGGGACGTACAAGCTCCTCGCGAGCGTCATCAACGAGACGGGGCACAAGCTTCCCTCCGGCTATCCGGAGGGGCGGAGGATCTGGCTCAACGTGAAGATGTTCGATCCGGCGGGGGCGTTGGTCTACGAATCCGGCGCCTATGATCCCGCGACCGCGGTCTTGAACCACGATCCGGACATCAAGGTCTACGAGATCAAGCCTGGCATTTCGGCCGACCTCGCCCCCGTCGTCAACCTGGCGGCCGGGCCCTCGTTCCATTTCGCGATCAACAACCAGATCTACTCCGACAACCGGATTCCGCCCCGCGGCTTCCGGAACTCCACGTTTGCCGCGATCCAGTCGCCTCCCATCGCATACTCCTATGCCGACGGGCAGCACTGGGACGACACGTACTACCCGATTCACCCGGACGCGGCTCGGGCGGAGGTCACGCTCTACTACCAGACGCTGAGCCGTGAGTACGTGGAGTTTCTCCGAGACGAGAACCGCACGAACACGGCGGGGCAGGTTCTGTACGACGGGTGGGCCGCGAACGGGAAATCGCCGCCCGTGGCCATGGCGACGAAGACGAAGCTGATCGACCTGGTCACCGCGGTCGAGTCGCCGGGAGACAGGGCTCCTGCGCTCGCCGTCGGCGCGGCGCGCCCGAATCCGGGTGATCACGTCTCGGTCACGATTTCGCTTCCCAACGCGGCGCCGGCGGTTTTGGATTTGATCGACGTGCAGGGGCGGCTGGTCCTCTCCCGGGACGTGGGGTCCATGGGGGCCGGGACGCACCGGGTGGCGTTGGATCCCGGGAGGCGGCTGCCGTCCGGCGTGTACGTCGTTCGTTTGACCCAAGGAACCCGGTTCGTCACGGCCAAAGCGGTCCTGGCCCGCTGACCGATCGTGGCGCGACACACAAAGGAGGAACGAGATGCCTGTAGCAACGATGAGCCCGAAGGCCGGGCAGACCGCCACGCTCCAGTTTGACGGGAAAGTCACCACCCTCCCGGTGGTCGTCGGCAGCGAAGGGGAGACCGCGATCGACATCGAGAAGCTCCGCGGCCAGACCGGAATGATCACGCTCGATCCGGGCTACGGAAACACCGGGTCGTGCAAGAGCCGGATCACCTTCATCGACGGCGAGAAGGGGATCCTCCGCTACCGGGGCTATACGATCGAAGAGCTGGCCCAGAAGAGCAGTTTCCTCGAGGTGGCGTGGCTCCTGATCCACGGGGAGCTTCCGACGTCGGCGGAGCTCGAGAATCTCGAGAGCGAAGTCACGCGGCACACGATGCTCCACGAGGATTTCGGCCGGTTCTTCAGCGCGCTGCCGAAGGACGCGCACCCCATGCCGGTCTGCGCCGCCGCGATCGGCGCGCTGGCGACCTTCTACCAGTACCCGGAAACGGAGCAGAACATCCGCGACACGGTGGTCCGGCTGATCGCCAAGATGCCGACGATCGCGGCCTACTCGTACAAGCACTCGATCGGACAGCCGTTCGTCTATCCGTTGAACAAACTCGGCTACGCCTCGAACTTCCTGCACATGATGTTCGCGACGCCGTGCGAGCCGTACGAGGTGGATCCGATTCTCGCGAGGACCGTGGACCTGCTTCTGGTCCTGCACGCGGATCACGAGCAGAATTGCTCGACCAGCACGGTCCGCATGGTCGGAAGCTCCCGCGCCAATCTCTTCGCGAGCATCTCGGCCGGCATCAGCGCGCTCTGGGGTCCGCTCCACGGGGGAGCGAATCAACAGGTCATCGAGATGCTGGAGCGCATCGCGGCGGAGGAGGGAAGCGCCGAGAAATTCCTGGCCAAGGCCAAGGACAAGAACGACACGGCCCGACTCATGGGGTTCGGACATCGCGTCTACAAGAGCTACGACCCGCGCGCGGCGATCTTGAAGAAAGCCTGCGCCGACGTGATCCAGCGGGTCGGAGGCGTGAGCCGGCTGCTCGAGATCGCGATGAAGCTCGAGGAAATCGCCCTCAAGGACGATTACTTCGTGAGCCGGAAGCTCTATCCCAACGTGGACTTCTACTCGGGAGTCATTTACAAGGCGCTCGGCATTCCGGTGAACATGTTCACCGTGATGTTCACGCTGGGGAGGCTTCCCGGTTGGATCGCGCAGTGGCTCGAGATGCGCCAGGATCCCGATTTCCGCATCGCGAGGCCGCGGCAGGTGTACACGGGGGCGACCGATCGGCGGTACGTTCCGATCGCGGCCCGCGTGGAGCTGACGGCTCCGCCGGAAGGAGGCGTGAGGTGAAAACCCAGGAGCGGCAGGCCGGGGCCAAACGAGCGATGCAGTCGGGAGTCGGTCTGCTCGAGCCCGTGCACGGCCTTCATGTGAGCGATCTCATGGTCCGAAACGTGGAGTCCTGCACCCCGGCGAGCGATCTGACGGCCGCGGCGATGGTCATGTGGCGGCGGGATTGCGGAATCGTGCCGGTGATCGACGAGCCGGGCGAGCGGACGGTCGGCGTGATCACGGATCGGGACATCTGCATGGCGGTGGCGACCAGGGGCCGTCCGGCGTCTCAGATCAGCGTGGGCGAGGTGATGTCTCACGAGGTATTCTGCTGCCGCCCGGAAGACACGTTGGTCTCGGCCCTCGACGCCATGCGGACGAGCAAGGTTCGGAGGCTCCCGGTCACCGACGCGGAGGGACGGCTGCGCGGCATGCTCAGCCTGAACGACGTCGTGATCCACACGCGAGCCCTGGACTCCGGGCGCGACGCGGAGCCGCGTGTCGCGGACGTGATCCAGACATTGCGGGCGATCTCGGAACACCGCCAGGCGGCCTGACGGGAGCCGCGTCGGCGAGGCAGAAAAGGAGGGGCCCATGGGCCGTCATGCGCTTGATCGCGGAGCGGCTCGCAAGGGATCCGTCACCTCTAGCGAGGGCGGAGCGGTCATCGATCGTTACCAGGCCGCGGCCTTCGCGCTGAGCGA
>JACQPZ010000212.1 GCA_016207265.1 Candidatus Latescibacterota bacterium
CTCGGACTCGGGAGGATCGGGCGTGCGGTCGCGCAGCGAGCTAAGGGATTCGAGATGACCTGCGTCGGCTGCGATCCGATGATTCCGGCCGACACGATCCGGGTGATGGGCGTCGAGCCGCTGGCGCTCGAGGAACTCTTGCCACGCTCCGAAATCCTCACGCTCCATGTACCGATCGCGCCGGAGACTCGGGGAATGGTCGGCGCGAAGGAAATCGAGCGGCTGCCGCGCGGCGCCGTGCTGGTGAACGCCGCCCGCGGCGGCCTCGTCGACGAGGCCGCCGTCTTGGCAGCGCTGGAGCGGGGGCGCCTGGGCGGCGCCGTGTTCGACGTCTTTGCGATGGAGCCGCCCGGAGACTCGCCGCTGTTCGCGCGCCCCGACGTCGTGGCCACGCCGCATATCGGCGCCGCCACGGTCGAGGCGCAGGAAGCGGTCGGAGAAGAGATCGTGAAGCTCCTGCTGGGAAAGCTCAGGGAGAGCGGCGCGATCGTGTGACGCAGGGCCGCGGCATGCGCGCCGGCGCCACCGCCGGGCCTCGATTTCCGGTTGACACCGCCCCGTCTCGGGCCGAGCATTCTTGGTATCGCGGAAAGGAGGTGGTCCAGTGCACGAAGGTAACGGCAAACGGATCAGCGGAGGTGGCTGTAGCTAGTCGCACCTAGTGCGCCCTAGCCTGGTGCCGGCTGGCGAATCCCAGCAGACCACCGGAGGCATCGAGGGGAAGCGGGAAACTGCTTCCCCTCTCTCTTTCTCCTGCGGCGGCGCCTTTGACGCGGTCCCGTCGCTCCCGTATGATGGCGCACCATGATCGCCGCGCTCGATCTCGAAGGGGTGCTGGCACCCGAAATCTGGCCCCACCTGGGAGACCATTTCGGTGTCGCGGAGCTTCGGCTGACGACGCGCGACATCGGTGAGTTCGAAGAGCTGATGCGGCGCCGCGTCGAGGCCTTGAACCGCGCCGGACTCACGCTCGCCGCGATCCGGTCCGTCGCGCACGAGGTTCGACCCTACCTCGGTGCCCAGGAGTTCCTCGACCGCATCCGCCGCCATTGTCAGGTCATGATCATCTCGGACACGTTTCACGAGTTCGCGGAGCCGATCATGGAGCGCCTGGGCGGCTACAACCTCTTCGCCAATCAGTTCGAGACCGATTCCTCGGGCCGGATCGTGGGGTGGAAGCTCCGCATCCGCGGGCAGAAGGCCCGCGTGCTCCAGGGCATGAGGAGCGCAGGCTTCAAAGTGATCGGGATGGGGGACAGCCTCAATGACCTCACGCTGCTTCAGTCCGCGGACTATCCGATCCTCTTTCGCCCCGTGCCCGCGCTCAGGGAACATCTCCCGCAGGCGCCGGTGGTGCAGGGACTGGACGAGGCGTTGAACCGCTTCATGGAGATATTCCGCTCGAACGGCAGCAGCCTGTAGCGCGCTGCACGCCGACGGGCGGGCCGGACTCACGACCCGCCATCAGGCAGTGGGTCATGACTCACGACACGGCCATCGGAGTCGATTGACGCCATCGGGACAATCTGATACGTTCGAGTGTTTGGGGCGTACAGATACGCCGCGAGCGCCGATCTCGCGGTCTTTTCGTTTGGAGGAAACCGGCACATGTCATGCCGTGTGGTGGTCGGCGCCCAGTGGGGCGACGAGGGCAAAGGCAAGATCGTCGATCTCCTGAGCGAGGAGGCCGACGTCGTGGCCCGCTATCAGGGCGGACCAAACGCGGGACACACCGTCGTGGTGGGCGGGCAGATCTTCGTTCTGCACCTGATCCCCTCGGGCATCCTTCGCCCCAATACGGTCTGCTACATTGGAAACGGCGTCGTCGTGGACTGCGACGCCCTTCGGAACGAGCGGGAAGCGCTTCTGAAGCAGCGCATCCAGGTCGACGGGAGGCTCTTCGTATCCGCGTCGGCCCACGTCATCCTGCCGGACCATCGCGCGCTCGAGCGTTTGACGGAAGCCGGGCCGGAGCACGCGCGCATCGGCACGACCGGACGCGGCATCGGCCCCGCCTACACGGACAAGGCGGGTCGGGTCGGCCTTCGCGTGGCCGATCTCCTCGACCCCGAGATCCGCACCGAGCGCGTCATGCGACTCCGCGAGCGCACGCTGAAGCTGCTCAGCCCGGGCGCGCCGCTCGAGCCTTTGGAATCGGTCCTCGCCCGATGCGAACGGGACGCCGAGCTTCTGCGGCCGATGTCGGTCAACGTCTCGCATGCCGTGGATTCGGCCCTCCGCGCGGGGAAGCGCGTCCTGCTCGAGGGGGCCCAGGGAACCCACCTGGACCTCGACCACGGCACGTACCCGTACGTCACGTCGTCGAGCGCCACCGCGGGAGGCGCCTGCACCGGCGTCGGGATCGGACCGACGCGGATCACCGAGGTCATCGGCGTCGCGAAGGCCTACGCCACGCGCGTGGGAAACGGGCCCTTCCCGTCCGAGCTCAAGGGCGAGCTGGCCGAGCGCATCCGCGAAGAGGGAAACGAGTACGGAGCCACCACGGGGCGCCCGCGACGCTGCGGCTGGTTCGACGTCGTCGCGATCCGGCACGCGGCCCGCGTGAACGGACTGACCCAGCTCGTGATCACGAAACTCGACGTGCTCGATGCGCTCCCCGAGATCCAGGTCGTGATGGAGTACGAGATCGGAGGCCGGCGCGTCACCGAGATGCCGGAGTCTCTGGCCGAGCTTCAGGCCGCACGGCCGGTCGCCGAGACGTTCCCCGGATGGCGCGCTCCCACGACCGAGGCGCGGCAATGGGACGACCTCCCGCGCGAAGCCAGGCGCTACCTGGATCGCCTGGAAGAGGCCGCGGGCGTGCCGATCCGCCTGGTGTCCGTGGGATCGGGCCGCGATGAGAACGTCCGACGGCACGTGAGCCCGCGCGAAACCCCGCTCGACATCCACCCGCTCCGTTTGCTATAACTCGGCGGTTTGTGGGGGTTTTTCACTTCTTCACTGGCGATGAAGCGTCTGCTACCCCCCAGGCGGCCAACCGCACCGAAAGCCCAAGCTCGAAACGAGAGGGAGACATGAGGGTTGTGAGTCGGTTCAGGGGTCGAAACGTGCTCGCGGGATTGCTGGTGGGGGCGCTCGTCGTCCTGGCGATGGGGGTGCTCGCCCCGGCCGCACTGGCGCAGGACGGCGGGACCCATCACGGAGGCGGCGAGGCGAATCTCACGCTGCCCGATCTCGGCACGGTGTCGTTCGCGGGCGGTCTGGACGGGCACACGCTGCTCCTCTTCGGCCTGCTCGTGTGCGCGCTCGGAATGCTGTTCGGGATCATGACCTACGCGAATCTCAAGAGCCTCCCGGTCCACAAGGCGATGGGAGAGATCTCCGAGCTGATCTACGAGACCTGCAAGACCTACCTGGTCCAGCAGGGCAAGTTCCTCATCATCCTCTGGGCCTTTATCAGCGCCATCGTGCTGGTGTATTTTGGCTGGCTTGCCGTGACCGGCGTGGACGCGGCCGGTGCGATCCAGCGCGGGTTCCCGCCTTTCAAAGTCGCCGTCATTCTCTTCTTCAGCCTCGTCGGGATGGCAGGAAGTTACAGCGTCGCGTGGTTCGGAATCCGCATCAACACCTTCGCGAACTCACGGAC
>JACQPZ010000222.1 GCA_016207265.1 Candidatus Latescibacterota bacterium
ATGAAATACCACACGAAAACGTACTGGGGCGCGTTCCCGCCGTGCCACACAAAGTGCGACGCGGGGAGCTGCGCGCGGAGAAACTCGAGCCCGCCGAACCGCGCCGCGAGGAGCGGGAGCGCCACGAGGAACCCGGCGAACATCAGAACGAACTGGAGATTGTCGGCGTTCACGACCGATCTCATGCCGCCTCGGAAGGAATACGCGGTCGAGACAACCGCCCCGACCAGGATCGCCGGTACGAGCGGCCACCCGAAGATCATCTGGATCAGGATCCCGAGCATGAGGATGTAGGGCGCGGGCGAGGAGAGGACCTGGATGACGCCCGCCCCGATGAGCGCCGCAGTGCGACCGTACGCCCGGTCGAGCTGGTCCGGCACGGTATAAAGCTCCGAGCGGCGGGCGCGGCGCGCGACGAAAAGCGCGAAGATGGCGGCGCCGAGGTAGTAGGGCACGCCGAAGACGAGCCAGTTCGAGATTCCGTACCGGTAGCTGTACTCGCCGACGCCGAGGACGCCCCCGTACCACGTGGTGACGAGTGTCGCCACGAAGGAAGGAAGCGCGAGGCGTCGCCCCATGACGAGATACTCGGCGGCGCTCCGGCGCGCGGTTCCGAAGAGCCGGACCCCGATCGCGATCAGGAACGCGACGTACGCCCCGATCAGGGCGAGATCGATCGGATTGAGCCGCGCGGTCAGAACTCCGCCTTGAGGCTCACGAACACGTTGCGCGTCGCCGCCGGGTAGAAATACGGTACCTCGGCGTAGACGTAGCCGGATGTCTCATAGCGCAGGCCGGTGAGGTTCATCCCTCGGATCTCGATGAGGATTTTCCGCGCGTCGAGCGGCCTCGTGCCGGTGATCGCCGCGAGGTCGAATGCGAGGAGCCCGTCCAGCACGGCGTGCTCTTCGATGAGCTTCTTCTGGTAGCCGGGCACTGCCCGAAGCGCCGGGCTCTTGCGATTGTCCTCCGAGTTGTCGAGATACTGCCTGCCGACCTCGTGGAGCGTGAGCTGAGCCCGCGCCCCGCCGCGCCGAAAGCCCAGGGTCACGTTCGCGAGCCGGCTCGGGAACCCGGTGATCGCGTTCCCGGAATAATCATTCACGGTCGAGGAGTCCACGAACTCGCGGTAGTCCCGGAAGCGGTTCCGGCTGAGCGAGAGGTTGCCGGATATCTCGAGCCCGCTCCGATGAGTCCAGCCCCCCTCGATCTCGAGCCCCTCGTGCACGGAGCGGGCGGCGTTTCCCGTGATGGGGTTCCCCAGCCGGTCGATCTGGCCGTTCGGCACGATCTCGTTACGGAAATCCAGCCGAAAGCCCGTGAGCTTGAGAGACGTCCGGCCCGCGCGGTATCCGATTCCCGCCTCGTAGTCGTCCAGCCGCTCCGGCTCGATCAGGGGATCGAGGTAGACGTGATTGGCCACGTCCACCACGCGGAAGAGCGGCACGGCGCTGGGATCGTCCGCACGGTAGATCTCGCTCAGGATCGGCTCGGTCCGCGTATGCGCGTAGTTGGCGAATACGTTCCAGCGATCGGTCGCGTTCCAGTTGACGCCGATCCGAGGGTTCAGGAACGCATAAGTAAGATGAAAATCGTAGCCCTGATAGCGGTCCTTTCCGATCGCGTAGCGGGTCTGCCGCCATTGGAGACTTCCCGTAAGCTTGAGATCGGGCCTTGGCGAGTACGCTTCCTGCGCGAACGCGGAGAGCGCCCGGACCCGCCCCGTGTAGTCGTAGAAGACATGGTTCGGCAGCGCTCCGGGGGGAAGCGCCTGCGCCCACGTCAGCTCGCCCCAGTGCCGGCCGTCGTGCTCGCGCCACTCGGCTCCGATCGTGAGATCGCCCTTCGCGTGCGCGAAGCGCGCGCGCGGGATCCAGCCGTAGTGGCGGTTCCGCACCCAGAGCCGCTGCGTCATGTCCGAGCCCGTCACGAGGAAACGGCCGTTCGGCTGGACCGCCGGGGCGCCGGTCGAATCGACCGCATAGTAGGAGACCGGGTAGAGCGAATCCGAGTCCACTTCGAAGTCGGCGAGCCGCCGCGATGCGAAGGTCTGCGGGCCGTAGGGGAAATCGTCGTAATAGCCCTTCCCCGGGAAATAGAAGATCGAAGAAGAGAGCGAGGTCCGGTCGGAGAGCTTCACGTCCTGGATCAGCTCGGAGTGCGGCTCAAAGAAGTTGTCGGTCTCGTTCCGCCAGTTGAGCGGGTTGAGCCTCCGGTCTTCTTTCGGGTCACCCGTGATCCCGCCATCCAGAAACGAGCGGTCCACGCCATAGAACGCGAGGTGGAGCTGCTCGGGACCTCCGTAGAGGTTGAGCCGCGTCGTGATCCAGGGATCGAGCCGCGCCGCGGACACGTAGTAGGACCAGAGCCGCGACCAGGAAAGCTCGCGGTAGCCCTGCGAGAGGATCCGCGAGTATCGGCCCGAGACCGAGTAGGCCCCGTCCAGGAGCCCGGAACGGTAATCGACGGAGAAGCGGCGCGAGTCGTAACTCCCCACACCCGTCTGGATCGTGAGCGCCCGCTCCATCGGAACCGCGACCGTCTCGAGATTCACCGACCCCCCCACGGCGCTCGCTCCGTGAAGCGCGCTCCCCACTCCGCGCTGCACCTGGAGCGACCCCGCGCTCGATACGAGATCGGGATGGTCCACCCAGTAGACCTCGTGGCTCTCGGGATCGTTGAGCGGGATTCCGTTGATCGTCACAGCGACCCGCCGCTGGGGGAATCCGCGGATCTTGATATAGGAGTAACCCACGCCGTTCCCCGCGTCCGAGTAGGCATAGACGCTTGGAGTCTCGGCGAGGAGCATCGGCACGTCCTGCGCCCAGTACCGATCCTGGATCGCGCTGCGGTCGAGCTCCGTGAAGGCGACGGCGGAGCCGCGCTCGGAGGCCCGGGTCGTGGTGACCTCGACGACGGGGCTCGGTATGGCGCGCGGCTCGAGGCGGAAGAGAAGCGCTTCCGTCGCGGCGTGCACTTCGACGGTCTGATCGGAGAGCGCGTATCCGAGCCGTGAGACTTGAATCCGTCGCGTGCCCTCATCCACGTCCGCGAACGAGAACGCGCCGTCGCGGTCGGTCGCGGTCTCGCGCGGCGGGGTGACGATCCGCACGAGAGCATCCGCGATGGGCTGCGCCGTTTGTGCATCCACGACGCGGCCCCGGAGCGGAAGCCCCGGAGCGGCGAGCGCGGGCGCGGAGAGCGCGAGCACCGAGAACGCGAATGCGGAAAGCGCTGCCGCACGGGAGGGCGCTGCGGCACGGGAGAGCACTGCGGCGAACGGGAAACGCGGGCGGGATTTCATTGACACCACCATCCTTCCGGAAACACATGAGCCGCACCCCCGTAGGGAGCGCGGCACAGTCGGAAGGGTCGTCTGTCCCCGTTTCCCTACGCTGGCATGACCCAGATCAGGTTATTAGGGTCTCTTCTCAGGCCGGTATGTTCCGGCCACCCCTAACGGTTGACCCGATGATGGACCCGAATCCTGGAGGCTGTCAAGGAAGGATTATCTACTGGAGGGATTGTCTACTGCGTCGCGAACGCCGCGGGATCCGAGACCTGGGGCGGCGCGTTCGCGAATCGGACCGTGAGCTGCC
>JACQPZ010000214.1 GCA_016207265.1 Candidatus Latescibacterota bacterium
GGAAGAGGCTCCGTGGTGCCCGGCTACGGCGAAAGGAAGTCATGCGAGCCCCGCGGTATGAGGTGAGATCGGCAATCTGCTAGAATCTACCATGCGCGACGGGACCCCAGGGCCCCCGCGCGGTGTTCTTCCGGAGACCGTATCCGAATCCACCACGAGGAGCCAATGATCGGGCTTCGACATCGCATTCGAATCACGCGGGGCGGACCGTTCGCCATCCTAGGCTTCGCCGCCCTGTTGGCCACCGCCGGCCTCTTCGCGGCCGCGGCGCCTTCCGCTGCACAAACGTACATGATGGGGAAGGCGATCCGCTACGGCACCCGCGTCGATTCCACCGTCTCGATCTCCGTCAGGAGGCTTGCCCCCGGGGTTTATGCCGCCAAGGTGAACTACGTATGGGCCGGATGGGTCGAGATCGGCGACGGAATCCTCATGGTGGACGCGGGATTCAACGACGAGAGCGCAAAGGCCCTCGCGGACACCGTCCGAGCCCGCTCGGGCGCGCGTCCCTTCCGGTATGTCGTGAACACGCACCAGCACGAGGATCATGCGGGCGGGGACCGCTACTTTGCGAGCCTGGGCGCGACGATCGTCGCGCAGGAGAGCGTCGCCGACGAAGTCCAGGCCCTGCTCGCGCCGCCGCCGGGAGGATCGGCCGACTCCTCGGCCGCCGCCGGGACGCTGGCCGGCACCCAATTGCGGGCGCACGCCGAAGCGAAATCCGCCCCGGAAGCGCCCGCGCGCGTCAAGCGAATCAAGAAACGCGCTTCGTTCGGCGGGCCCAAACGCCCCGTGGAGGTGCTGTGGCTGGGGAAGCCGGCTCACACGGCCGGGGATCTCGTCGTTTACCTTCCGAAGCAGCGCGTCCTCTTCGCGGGGGACATCGCGTCGGACCGGTCCGTGCCGTGGCTCCTCGATCCGGGAATGGACGTGGACGGCTGGCTCCATTCGCTCGACTCGCTCCTCACCAAGGCGTTCACGATCGACTCCCTCGTGCCCGGCCACGGCGAGATGCGAAAACCCATCAATGCGATCCAGTTCACGCACCACTACCTGACCGATACCCGGGAGAAGGCCACGGATAACGCCGCCTGGGGGACCTCGCTCAAGCAGGTCCGCGACTGGGGTTACCTCGGCTCATATGAGGGTCTCGAATTCTACGAAGACACACATTTCATGAACGTGAGGCGGCTCTACAACGAGGCCAAGGGGATCAAAACGCCTGGACGAAGGAATGTTCGCGCGATCAAGCGGACGTAGCATCCTCCTCGCCCTCGCCGTGACGCTTCTCGCCGGATGCGCGCGCGAAGCTCCCGAGACACGCGACGTGCGCCGAGCAGCCCAACGCTACCTTGACGCGCTCTCGCGCCGCGACGTGAACCAGATCCGGGCTCTTGCGACGTGCGTCACCTCGACGACCTCGCTCGTCGGAGGCCGCGTCCTCGACATCCAGCCGCCGCGGGGGATCCGCATGGGCTCCCTCGACTCCCTCGCTCGAGCGACGACCGTGTCCCAGCGCGCCGCAGACTCCTCCTGGACCCGGTCCGATGAATCGCGGGCGGATTCTCTCTTCCATAGGGCGCAGCTTCTCTCCCGCCGGTCGGCGCTCTACCGGAATGCCGTGCGCGCCGCTCAGGCATCGGCGCCCGGCGTCGCGCTCTCCCGGGACGCGCCGCTCAAAACCAGGGCGGTGCGGATTCGGATCCGCTACGCGGGCCCCCTCATCGGACCGTCTCCCGTGGACCGAGAGGCGACGATGCGCCTCCTCCGGGCGCCGGGCGGAGGGTGGATCGTGTTCTCCCTCTACCTCACGCCCGACGATCCGCGCCCCGAGATGATTTGACCCGGCCGGGGCCGGGTGATAGTGTTTTTTGGTTGCGGTTTCGATGATCGTGACCCGCGAGCGAGGGCTGCCCGCCGTGCGCGTTCCAACATACAGGAATTTCCATGGTCGGACTTGGCGCCGGGGGCCGCAGCGCGCGCGGGGATGACGGACCCCTGTGAGCCCTGAGGCCCCGCCCACTGTCGAAGCGAAGGCAGTGGGCGTTTCTGTTTCCGAGGAGCGAATGGTCATCACACTTCGTCCTGAGGCGACGCCCGAGCAGATCCACGGAGTCGAGGCGCGCCTGCGCGATCTGGGATTCCAGGTCGTGCGGGCCCCCTCGCCCGGCCCGATCGTGCTGGCCGCCGTAGGCGAGGGAACGCTCCCGGCCCTGGCCGAGATGCGCGCCATGCCCGGCGTGGCGGAGGCGCGGTCGATCCCGGAGCCCTTCAAGCTCGCGAGCCGCTCGTTTCGAAACGAGACAAGCGTGCTCAAGATCGGCGATGTTTCGATCGGCGGCCCCGAAGTGATCCTCATGGCCGGCCCCTGCACGATCGAATCCGAGGAGCAGATGGTCCGCACCGCGGCCGCGGTCCGCCAGGCGGGAGCGCGGGTTCTTCGCGGCGGCGCGTTCAAGCCCCGGACGTCGCCCTATTCCTTCCAGGGCCTCGGAGAGGAAGGCCTGAAGCTGATCCGGCGCGTGGCCGACGCGAACGGGCTCCTCGTGATCAGCGAGATCATGGACAAGAGCCAGCTCGGGCTCATGGAGCGCTACGTGGATATTCTCCAAGTCGGCGCCCGGAACATGCAGAACTTCTCCCTCCTGCGGGAGCTGGGGAAGACTCAGAAGGCCGTGATGGTCAAGCGCGGGCTTTCGGCCACGGTGGACGAGTGGCTCATGAGCGCCGAGTACGTCATCTCCGGCGGAAACGACCGGGTGATCGTCTGCGAGCGCGGCATCCGCGCGTACGAGACCTACACGCGAAATACGCTCGACCTGAACGCGGTCGCGGTCGCGAAATCGCTGAGCCATCTGCCGGTCATCGTGGATCCGAGCCACGCGGTCGGCGTGCGCGAGAAGGTCGTGCCCCTGGCGCGCGCTGCGGTCGCGGTCGGCGCGGACGGGCTTCTCATCGAGGTCCACTACGATCCGGAGCGCGCGATCTGCGACGGCCAGCAGTCGCTCTACCCGGAGCAGCTCATGGGGCTCGCGAAGCAGCTTCGCCAGATCGCCGACGCGGTCGGCCGCACGTTTTGACGAAGCCTCCCGGGCGCAAGGCCGGCGCCCCCGGTTCCTCGGGACCCCAGCGCCCGAACCCGCGCGCAGGCGAGCGCTGGGTCCCCGCCGCGGCGCTCGGCGCGGTTGCGCTCTACGGTCTTTACTGGGCATTCAAAGCGTTCACGCAGCACCACCTCGGAAACTACGCGGTCGAGACCGACTTCTACTGGAAGTACGGGCCCGCCGCGGCGGGGCTCAAAGAAGGGCGGGTCCTCATCGAGCACTTCGACTCGAAGGGGTGGGGATATCCGCTCGTCGTGGCGCTGGTCTCGTTCCTGGGATTCGACCTGTTTCGGGCAGGGCAGCTCGTCGCGCTGGCTTCGGCGTGCGTCGCCGCCTGGTGCGCCTTCCGCCTTAACCGCGCTCTTCTGGGAGCGACGCTCGGATTCCTGAGCCTTCTCCTGCTGCTGGGAAACCCCACCTTTCTCTCGAACACCTACGAAGTCGGCACCGACATGTTCTTTTTCGCGGTGACGCTCGCCTCGATCGCGCTCCTTCTGGCCACGAAGAATCGAACGCGGCTCGTACTCCTCGCGTCCGGCTTTCTCGGCGGCTGGGCGTTCGCCACGCGCTATAACGGGCTCTTCCTCTGGCCGGCCGCGCTCCTTGCGATCGTCGCGCTCGATCCCGCGGGGCGACCGGCGGTACGTGCCCAGGGCTCGGGAACGCCACTCGCGGCGGCGCCCTCGGCACGCTGGCGGGCCGCGGCGATATGGACGGGCGGCTTCCTCATCGGGGCAGCGCCATGGCTCGTCGTGAACTGGGCGCACACCGGTAATCCGCTCACGAACAACAACTACACGAACGTCGGCTTCGCCGTGTACGGGGAAGGGAACTGGGAGAAGTTCTTCTACGGCGGCGATCGTCCGGTCCGCTCCTTCGCGGA
>JACQPZ010000215.1 GCA_016207265.1 Candidatus Latescibacterota bacterium
ACGATCTTCTCGTTCAAGAATCGATTCTCGGATATCGCCCGCCTCAGGGCCGCCATCTCCGCCTCGTCCCGAGGCACCCGCTCCATCACGGGCCGGATATCGACGACCCCACCCGCGGCGGTGGGGTTGTTCGTGGTCGTCAGGCTCACGATGTCCTGCGTGATCACGCCCGGGATCTCCTGAATCTCCGCCACGACCCGTGCGATTCGGCCGAGCGCCTCGGGATGGTAGATCCCGCGCCGGTCCACGACGCCGACCACGATCATGTCGTGAAGGTTGAAGTCCCGCTTCATCCGGTCGTATCGGACCCGATCGGGCTGATCGGCCTCGAGCATGTTCTCGGGGTCCGTATCGACGCGGGCGCGCGGGGAGCTCGCGGCGAAGACTGTAGTAACGAGGAGCGCGAGGAAGAGGACGAGGCGGGGGTGGTCGAACGAGAATGCGGTCAGCCGCTCGATCAACCTCATGGGAGGGGTCGCGGGGGTTGAGCCGCCGCCGGCATGCCGATCTCGGCGGCGGTCTTGTCCCGGAACGCACCCACGAATCGGAGCAGACGGAAGAGGTCCGCGAAGTTGCTCGCGAGCCCGAAGGAGATCCGGATGGCACCGACCTCTAGGCCGTGGCGCCGGCGGATTTCGAGGCGAAGCTCGTCGAAATCCATCCCCGAATCTTCCCGGATGTACTCGGCGATCTGGGCAGCCTCGAGACCGAACGCGACCTCGCCGGCTCCAGGATTGCAGAAACAACCGGTTCGAAGGGAGATCCCGGCACAGTTCGCCATTTCCTCCACGCGCCCGATATCGAAGAACGCTCCGTCGCGATCGAGGAGGTTGAAGGCCACGGCGGCCCCCCGGCCTTCCATCCGCCGGGGCCCGTGGACCCGCACGCAGGGTTTCCCGTTCGTGTGCCGCAGGGCCCCGAGACGGTCCAGCGCCCAGGCCGTCAGTGACGCGACCCGCGAGTGGAGTGTCTCGATTCCGATCGAGGAGAGGTGGTCAAGCCCGATCTCGACCGCCGGTACGCCGAGATAGTCCACGGTGCCGTCCTCGTACGCTCTCGCATCGGGAGCCAGATGGTGCCCGTCTCCCTTCACGGAGGCGATCCGCACGGTCCCGCCTCCGAACCACGGACGCTTCAACGTCGAGAGCATCGCCCGACGCATGAGCAGGCACCCGATCCCGGTCGGATAACCGAACATCTTGTAGAAGGAGATCGCGGCGAGATCGGGCTTCCAGCGACCCAGATCGAGACCATTCGTCGGAGCGAACGCGGCCGCGTCCAGCAGCACGTGCCACCCCGAGGCGTGTGCCTCATCGATGAGATCGAGCGGGTGCTGCACGCCCGAGAAATTCGACTGCGCCGGGTACGCGAAGAGGCCCGGCGAGGCGGCGCCCGGGGAGGCTACACCCGGCGACGCCGCGCCCGGCGACGCCGCGCCCTTCCGGGCGCCACTGAGCAGCGCGCTCAGCTTGGAGCGATCGATTCGGAGATCGTGCGGCGCGAGCGGTGCGTACGTGATCGACGCGCCCTTCGCGCGCGCGAATTCGCGGATGCCGTTCACGGAATTGTGATTGTCAACGGTGAGAAGGTAGCCGCGCCCGGCTCCGAACGGATATGCCTCCCCCGCGAGCTTGAGCGCGCCGCTCGCGTTCAGGGTGAAGACCGCGATGTACTCGTCGGGCGATGCGTTGAAAAACCGCAGCACCGCCGCCCGCGCACGCTCCACCCCGTCCGTGGAGGCCCTGGAGGCGAGATTCTCGGAATGGGGATTCCCGAACACGCCCGCGACCACGAGCGCGAAGTGCCGGCGAAGCTGGGAGTCGGCGTACAGTCCGCCGCCCGTGTAGTCGAGGTAGACGTGGCCGTGCCGGTCCAGACGCCCGTACTCCGTGGCCCGAAGCTCATCCAAACGCCTGGTAGCCGCGTAGCTCGGGAAGGCTGCGAGGAAGGCCGAAAGGGCGGGGTCGAGGTCCGGCGGGGTCGCCGCGATTCTGGTGCGCATGAACGGGCTCCCAGCTATGATCGGCCGTTCATCGACCCGCAACAATGGTCCGTTGGTATTCCGGCGCGGAAGGCGCTACTTGCGTGCTTCCGCTTTTCTCCACGGGAGCGTCCGGTTCGCGAACGCTCGATTGCCGGTGAAGAGGCCGATCCCCAATGCGAACGTTCCCGCCATGCCCTGGGCAGGCCACTGCGGCGCCCCTACCTCCGGGAATCCCTGCTGTCTGACGAAATTGACCTGCGCATTGTTCGACATGTGACCCCTCCTCAGCCTTTCGACCTACGGCTTCGCGGGACGCGCCGCCGCCGCTCCCTCCCGCCTGGCGCGCGCGCGCTCCGCCCTCCGGAAGCAGTTCCGACCGCTACCGGAAACCCCGCAACCCTCCATTCCGGAAAGCCCTCTTCGAGCCGGCGGGCCCTGTGTCCCTGGGCGCGCAACAGGCGGACGGCCTTGAAGGCCATGACGCAGTATGGTCCGCGGCAATAGGCGATGATCTCCTTTCTCTTCGGAAGCTTTGCAAGACGGCTCTTCAACCGATCGAGCGGCACGGAGATCGCCCCGGCGATGTGGCCATGACCGAATTCCTCCTGAGGGCGCACATCGAGCACGATCGCCCTTCCGTCCTTGACCCGCTTCAATAACTCCTCCATCCGAACCGGCTCCAACTTGTCGCGGGAGCCGAGATAGTGCTTCACGATCCGATCCATCTCAGCGAGGCGATGCTCGCCGACGCGCCGGAGCATGTCGGCCAACTCGAACACGTCGCTCCCCGCGAGCCGGTAGTGCACATAGAGCCCCTCTTTCCGTGCTTCCACCAGACGCGCCTCCCGCAGCGTCTGCAGATGATGCGAGACGTTGGCCATCGGAAGTCCGATCGCGCGCGCGAGCGACTCCACGGTGCGCTCGCCCTGGGCGAGAAGCACGACGAGCTGGAGCCGGCTGGAACTGGCCAGGGCCTTAGCGATTCGCGTCAGCTCGCTGTAGAGACGAAGCGCGATGTCTTCCCGGGCCAAAGGTCGCTCCACTCAGAAGCTGTATCGCATGGTCGCGTACAGGTTGTCGTTCTCGTCCAGCGCGCCGAACAGCGTGTGCGACTCCCGGCCGAAGAAAACATTCGCTCCGAGTTCCACTGACACGTTGTCCGTGGCGGCATAGCGTGCCGATGGGATGAGATACCCATCGTCCTCCGTGACGCCCCAGAACATAAAGAGGTTGCCCGTCACCGTCTGATTTCGAAGGAACTGCGTCAGGCGCAGAGTCGCGGTCCACCTCCGCTCGCTCAGAATCGGATATCCCGGCGGCAGGCTCGCGCGGTAGGCGTCGTGGTCGAGCGTCCAGTCCAGATATCCCTGCAGGCCGAGCGTCGCCTCCTTCCAGAGGGGGCAGGTATAGCCGGCGAGACTCTTGAGCTTCGAGTTCTCGATCGCGGGGTTCGTGCCCAGGCGGTCCTCCTCGGAATCCCAGTAGGCGCCCTCCAGACTGCCGACGCCTCCGAGGAACGATCCGGTGGCGCTCACGCCGTAGGTTCGGAGCCGCGGGAAGAACTCGATCACGGCGGTCGGGGCGGTCGCGTCATCGAGAGCCATGGCGGGTGTGCGGTAGTACGTGCGCGATGCGTAGAGGCTCAGCCCCCAATCCGAGACATACCGTGAGATCCGTCCCGCGAATTCGAGATTCCGGACCGACCGCTCGGGATCCTGTACGAGCCGGGGGAGCCCCGGCGGAAACGGATCCGGGAGGACGAGCTTGTCGGGGGTCGGGTACCGATCGGGCTGGAAGCTTGGCATCACGATGATCTCGGCGTCGAAGGCGCGTGGATGGAGGTCGAGCTTGATCGCGTCGCTTCCGAGCTTGAGATACTCGAGCGGGCGTCCCGTGAAAAACGCGACCCAATCTTTGGGGAAAATGTCGTTCGTAAAGAGGAGATCCCCCACGCCCCACGTCACGACCTGCCGCCCCGCGCGAAGCGAAGCACCCTTCCCGGTCAGATCCAAGAACGTTTCCCGGATCTCGACGTCGGGGCGATCGGTCAAGGC
>JACQPZ010000216.1 GCA_016207265.1 Candidatus Latescibacterota bacterium
ACGTCGGAGCTCAAGAAGCGGAAGCTGGCGCTCTCGGAGGAAGTCGCTCGGGTGGAGCGGAGTCGAAAGAGCGCCGCGAAAGACCCGCTCCTCGAGGAGCGCGTCGCACGGTAGCGGTAGAGAATCTCCCCCTTCCGGACCATGTGGAACCGCTCCCGCGCGACGCGCTCCTCGAGGAGCGGGTCCTTTGCGGCGCTCTTTCGACTCCGCTCCACCCGAGCGACTTCCTCCGAGAGCGCCAGCTTCCGCTTCTTGAGCTCCGACGTCTCGTGTTCGAGCGCGCGGATGCGGATGAGTCCGCTGTCGCCTCCCACGAACGTGTAGACCAGGTACCCGACGAGGAGCCCCGCCCCCCAGAGGAGCGCGCGCCGCTTCGCGGTCCGCTCGCGCGGCGGAAGGCGGAGGAATCGCCGCGCCGGCGCCTCCTTCGGGCTCTGATACGGGGAGCGCATCATCTCGCCGCCGTCGTCTCGCGCGATCCGCCGGCCTGGCGCCGGAACGCCGCGGCGCCCGGGTACACGGCCTGGTCCGCGAGCTGCTCCTCGATGCGGAGGAGCTGGTTGTACTTCGCGATCCGGTCGCTCCGCGAGAGCGAGCCGGTCTTGATCTGGCCCGCGTTCACCGCAACCGCGAGGTCCGCGATCGTCGTGTCCTCGGTCTCTCCCGAGCGATGCGAGATGACGGTCGTGTAGCCCGCGCGCTTCGCCATCTCGATCGCGTCGAGGGTCTCGGAGAGGGTTCCGATCTGGTTCAGCTTGATGAGGATCGAATTGGCGACGCCCCCTTCGATGCCGCGCTGGAGAATCTCCGGATTCGTCACGAACACGTCGTCGCCGACAAGCTGGGTCGTCGAGCCGAGCTCGCGCGTATGGTGCTTCCAGCCGTCCCAGTCCCCCTCGGCCAGCCCGTCCTCGATCGAGACGATCGGGAAGCGGTCGCAGAGATCGCGCAGATAGTCGGTCATCGTGCGCGCGTCGAGCCCTTTCTTCCCGTCCAGCGCGTAGGATCCGCCCTCGTACAGCTCCGAGGCCGCGACGTCCAGCGCCAGCGAGACGTCCTCTCCCGGACGGTAGCCCGCCTTCTCGATGGCCCGCACCAGAAACTCCAGCGCGTCGGCGTTCTTCCCGAGGTTGGGGGCGAAGCCCCCTTCGTCCCCGACCGCCGTGACGAGCCCCTTGTCGCGCAGGAGCTTCTTCAGCGTGTGGAACACCTCTGAGCCCATGCGGAGCGCCTCCGAGAAGGTCGGCGCGCCGAGCGGCACGATCATGAATTCCTGGATATCGAGGTTATTGTCCGCGTGCGCCCCGCCGTTCACGACGTTCATGTGGGGCACGGGGAGCGTCTTCGCGTTCTCTCCGCCGAGATAGCGGTAGAGCGGCAGGAGGTGCGCGTCGGCCGCGGCTTTCGCGACCGCGATCGACACGCCGAGGATTGCGTTCGCCCCGAGGTTCTTCTTGTTGGGGGTGCCGTCGAGATCGATCAGGAGCCGATCCACGTACGGCTGATCGGTCGCATCCTCGCCAACGAGGTGCCCCGCGATCGTCTCGTTCACGTTGGCTACGGCGCGGGTCACGCCTTTGCCGAGATAACGCTTCGGATCCTGGTCGCGAAGCTCCAGCGCCTCCCGGGAGCCGGTCGAGGCGCCCGAGGGAACGGCCGCGCGACCGATCGCGCCGCCCCGGAGCGCGACCTCTACCTCGAGGGTCGGCGTGCCCCTCGAATCGAGGATCGACCTCGCAAAGACGGATTCGATTTCGGTCATGGCGCGAACCGACGCTAGGTCTCGAGAGGGCGGCCCGTCAAGGGAAAAGCCTTGACGGACAGAGGATTGGGCCACTAGGTTCCGCGCCCGATGCCGCACCGACGCGGTTTCGCCACGGCGGCCGGCGACCCGCCTGTCGCGGACCGGCGAAACTTCGCAACCTGCTGCGACGTAGGGGGGTCGAAGGGCCCGCCAGGATCGAGGGCTTGAGGTGGCGTCCGACGAACGGGACCTGGTCCGGCGATGCCTGGCGCGCGAGGAGCGCGCGTATCGCGAGCTGGTCCGGCGCTATCAAGCGCCGGTCGTGAACCTCGCGTGGCGCATCACCGGAAACCCGGAGGACGCCGCGGAAGTCGCGCAGGAGACCTTCATCCGCGTGCTCCGGTCGCTACACACGTACGACCCGGAGCGGCCGCTCAAGACCTGGCTCTTCAAGATCGCCGCGAACCTGGCCCTGGACGCGATCCGGAGGCGGAAGCGGCGGCCGGCGGCGCTCGAGGATCTCTTCAACGAAGAGGACGGCCCCGTCCTGGAGGCGGTGGAGCCCGGGCCCGGACCCGATGCGGCGCTTCGGATCGATCAAGCGTCGGAGCGGTTCGACGCCCTGGTGCGGGAGATGCCGGAGCACTATCAGGCGATCCTCTACCTCCGTTATCGGGAGGACCTGGCATACGACGAGATCGCCGAGACGCTCGCGATCCCGCTCGGCACCGTGAAGGTGAGGCTCCATCGGGCCCACGAGATGCTGAGACGCAAGCTGCGAGT
>JACQPZ010000213.1 GCA_016207265.1 Candidatus Latescibacterota bacterium
CATCCGGTGGATCTCGTGGCCATCGCGGGCGATCTGTTCGACACTCACGACCCGGAGGAAGGGCTCGTCTTCCAGGTCGAATCCTCGTTCGAGCGTCTGGCAAAGGCCGGCGTGCCGGTCCTCATCGTGCCCGGAACGCACGACGCCTACTCCTATCGCCGATCGATCTACCGGCGGCTTCGGGTTCCTTCGGACTCGCACGTGTTCACCGCTCCCGCCCTCGAGCCGGGCCCGATCCTCACGATTCGCGGAGAAACGGTGCAGCCCTACGGGGTCTCCTACGATCCGACGGTCGCCGAGCGGCCCCTCCGCGGGTTCAAGCGGACCGGAAACGCGGACTACCACGTCGGGATCCTTCACGCGGCGCTTCAGGACAGCCCCACGTGGAAGATCCGCCCTTCGGATCTGCCCATCGACCGCGAAGAGATCGCGGCTTCCCGTCTCCACTATCTCGCGCTCGGGCACTATCACAATTACGTCGAGGTGCGCGAGGCGGGATCCGTCGCGGTCTATCCGGGAACGCTGGAGGGGCGGAAGTTCGGGGAGAACGGGGCGCGCTATCTGGTCGTCTCGACCCTCGCGCGGGACGCCGTCTCCGTCGAGCGGACGCCGTGGAACGCGCGCACGCTGTCCGAATCCACGATCGACTTCCTGACCTCGGAGATCCACGACGAGCGGAAGCTGCTCGAGCGGATCGCGGCCTTCGCGGGAGAGCGCGAGATCGTCCGCGTTCTGCTCGAAGGCGCGGCCGGGTTCGCCTTCGAGCCGGACCGGATCCGGGCCCGGCTCGGCGAGCGTTTCTTCCATCTCGAGATCCAGGACCGCACGTACCTCTTGGATCAGGCGCTCCTGGGGCAGTACCGGGACGAGGCCACGATCCGGGGCGCGTTCGTGCGGCGGATGCTCGAACGGCTCGGCAGCGCGCCGAGCCAGGCCGAGCGGGAAACCGCGACGCTCGCGCTGCGAATCGGGCTCGCGGAGTTCCAGAATCCACGTCATGCGATTTGAGCGCGTTGCAATCGAGGGCTTCGGCCCCATCACGACCTACGAGGCCTCATTCGAGCCGCGCCGGCTGAACCTGGTCGTCGGGCCCAACGAAGCCGGGAAGTCGTCGCTCGCCGCGGCGATCGTTTCCACGCTCTTCGGGTTCTCCTCGCACGAGGAGGAGCTGTGGTCGCGGCCCTGGAGCGGCGCGAGGCACCGCGCGTCGCTTACGTTCGAGCTGGGCGGGAGCCGGTACCGCATCCAGCGCGATTTCCAGAGCCACGAAGTCCTGGTGGACCGCCTGAAGTCCGAGGGCGACGAATCGGAATCCCCTCTCTTTCGCGGGGCGGTGAACCCGCGGGGGCGGGGGCCGGAGCTGGAGCGATACGAGGAGCTTCTGCGCTCGTGGTTCGGCTTCACGGACGCCCGTCTCTTCCGTGAATCCTGCTTCGTCCACGAAAACGCGCTCGAGACGCAGATCTCGCCCGAGCTGCGCCACATCATCTCGGGCGCGGTCGAGGCCGACTACCAGGAGATCCAGGAAGCGCTCCTCGATCGGCTGGACACGCTGACGCGGGAGCATCCGTTCGACCCACGGTCGCGGAAGCGGGTCGACCGCTCGATCGAGACGCGCAAGGCGAATCTCGAGCTGCTTCGCGGCCGCCGGACGCGCTCGGAGTACGTGCTCCGGGAGCTCAAGTCGAGCCTCGCGGAGCGCTCCACGATCGACACGCGGATCGCGGAGCTTCAGGCGGAGCTGGACGGGAAGACGCGGCTCGGCGCGGACCTCGAGACCCTGACGCGCCTGCGGGACGAGCAGCGGAAGCTCCTCAAGCGCGCCCCCGCGATCGGGGAGGAGCTGGTCCGGGGCCGCAGGGCTCGGAACCGACTCCAGGAGATCGACCGGAAGATCTCGGAGCACCTCGCCTACCTGGCCAACGCTCCCGAGGAAGTCGAGCCGGATCTCGTGAGGCTCAGCATCCTTCGCGCCCAATCCTCACGCCACCAAAGGACCGCGGAGACCGAACGCAAGCGCTTCGATGAATCCCGCGCGCCGTCCCTCGCGCTCACGATCATCGTGGGGCTCATCGCGGGGGCGGCGTTCGGATTCCTGGGCTACGCGGCGCTCCACTCCGCCGCCGCGGCCGCCGTGGGCGGGATCGTGGGCGTCGTGAGCGGGACGCTCACGGTCCGGCTCCTCGGGAGAAACGCCGAGCGGAGCCGGGCGCTGGCCGACGCGAAGGTGCGCGTGGCGGAGGAGAACGTCCGGACGCTGAAGCAGGAGATCGACGCGATCGAGATCCGCACGAGCCCGTATCTCCAGGGCAGGACCCTCGAGATCGTGCTCGCCGATCTGAAGCAGTTCCGGCAGCTCGAGAACGAGCGGCGCGAGCACGCCGCCGTGGTGCAGTCCCTTCCGATCCCGGAGCGGCTGGAGGCGGAGTCGCGCGAGATCGACGAGGCGGTGAACGCGCTCCGGAGCAAGGAGAAGTTCCTGATCGGCCAGACGCCGTTCCTCGCTCCCCTGCGCGACGATCCCGTCCTCGCGGCCGAGGCCTCCGAGCGCCTGAAGCGCGAGATGACCGGGCTGAAGACCAAGATCGAAGCCGCGCAGGAAGCGCGCGAGCGGATCGCCCGCAAGCCCGGGGGCGCCGAGGCCGATGCGGAGAATCTGGAGGCGCTCGACGAGGCGATCGAGGCCGAAGAGGAATCGCTGCGCCGCGAGGAGCGCCAACGCGACGCGCTGCTCCTCGCCCTCGAAGTGCTTCGCGATTCCGTGCTCGCGTTCCAGGAGGAGCACGTGGGGCGGCTGGCGCGGCTCACCGGCCGGACCCTGGGCCACCTTACGCGGGGCCGCTACGCGCGGGTCTCGCTCGACGCGGACCTCAAGGCGGCCGTCAGCGTGGACGGGAAGGAGGATCTCCCGGTCGAGTCCCTGAGCCATGGGGCGCGCGACGCCTTCTACTTCGCCCTGCGGGCGGCGCTGGCGCGGGAGCTGGCTGCGCGCGAGCCGCTGCCGCTCCTTCTCGACGACCCGACCGCGCATTTCGACGAGGAGCGGAGGGCCACGCTGCTGAGCTATCTCGAGGATCTGGCGGAGGACATCCAGGTGATCGTCCTCACCCACGACCGCCGGGTCCTGAACCAGGTCCGGAAGGCCCACCTCCTGACCATCGGAAGCGCAAGCTACGCAAAGGAATCCGACCGGACGATTCAGGTCCGCCGCTAGCACATTCCAATCAAGTTCTGGTCCATTCCGGCCGAATCCTTAGCCGTATGGACAACCCCGCCCCGGTCAAGAAGGTAACGCCCGACGAGAAGGCCGAGCGCATCCGCGATCAGGTCCTCGCGCTCGACGTCAAGCGCGTCGCGGACTGGATCCAGGCCCTCGTGCGGACGCTCAAGGCCAACCGGATGTACCTCTCGAATAATCCGGCGCTCCACAAGTTCCAGTCCGACCTCGAGGCGAGGACCTGGTCCTGCCTCAAGGAGATCGGGGACGTCGCGCTCGAAGTGCAGCAGTTCGATCTGCTGTTCGAGGACTACTCCGTCTACCACAACGCGGCCCGTGAAGAGTCGCTCGCGTTCCGCTTCTACTCGGACGGCGTTCGCCAGATCACCTTCCGCGAGGGTCTCGAGCCTCAGGAGCTGCGCGGGTTCGTGGACGTGCTGAAGAAGGCGACGGACGTCTCGCAGGGGCAGGACGACGTCGTCACGCTTCTCTGGGAGCGCGACTTCCGGCACATCGCGTACGTCCACATCCCGCTCGAGGATCTCATGGAGGGCGGCGGGGACGAGGAGTACCGGAACGAGGCCGGAGAGATCGACGGCGCCGCGGGCATTCCCTGGCCCGCGCCGACCCAGGTCGAGGAGGAGCCGCAGGGCGCGGCCGGAGAGGTCATCACGGAGCGGTCCGACGACTGGAGCCCTCAGGCCAAGATATCGCCCGCGTGGGACGAATCGATGGGCGTCCAGTTCGCGCTGGACGAGACGGAGTCCCGGACGCTGTCGGAGGCGATCCGGATCGAAGAGGGGCGTCCGCTCCTGAACGACGTGCTCGAGATCGTCGCGGCGATCCTCTCCTCGGAGGAGGAGCAGGCCGGCTTCCTCGAATCGGCTTCCGCGTTCCAGAAATTCATCGAGCTGGCCCTGGAAGAGGGCGACGTCGCGCGCGCCAATCAGCTTCTCTCCCGGTTCCGGACGATCGTCGCCGCGAAGGCGGCCGACCATCCCGAGTTTCAGGCCCTGGCCGAGCAGGTGATCCGCGAGATCGGCCGCCCCAGCTTCCTCGGGCAGATCGCGCCGGTCCTGAACGCGCATCCCGAGCTGGAGCCGGCGCTGCTCACGAGCTTCCTCGTCCAGATCGGACCCACGGTCGCCCCCGGGATCTGCGATCTGCTCGGGCAGATCAACCACATGAAGCACCGCCGCGCCCTCTGCGAGGCGCTCGCGATCTCCTGCAAGGACGACATCGACGTTTTGATTTCGCGCCTGGGCGATTCGCGGTGGTACGTCACCCGGAACATCGTCTACGTGCTCGGACGGATCGCGCACCAGGGAGTGGAGCGGGCGCTGGATCGGGCGCTTCACCATGAGGACGTGCGGGTAAGGAAGGAAGCGGTCCGAGCCCTCGGGAACATCGAGAGCCCGACCAGCCGCGCGTTCCTCGTCGCCGCGTTCCGCGACCAGGACGCGGGCGTTCGCGTCCAGGCCGCGCTCACGCTCGCCCAGCGCCGGGACGATCGGGCCGCGCAGAGCATCTGGGGCGCGGTCACGGCCCCCGAGTTCGTGAGACGGGACCAGAACGAGCGGAGGCTTTTCTTCGAGGCCCTGGGGCGCTGCGGGTCGGACGCGCTCCTGCCGCGCCTCACGGAAATGCTCACGCGGGGAGGTCTCTTCCGCGGCGCGAACGAGGAGGAGCGGATGAACGCGGGGCTGGCGCTTGCATGGCTCGGGACCCCGGGAGCGCTCGAGATCCTGAACCGCGAGCTTCAGAGCAAGCGCGAGCCGGTGCGGAAGGCGGTCGAGTCCGCGCTGCAGACCGTGCGGAACGCGGCGATGAAATCGGCCGCGCGCCCGGGCGATCCGAATGAAGCGTCCCCCGACACGGGGACGTCCGCTGAGGGGGCCGAATGACGACCAACGCCGTCCGCGCCGCCGTCAGCCAAAGGCAGCAGGACTCTCCCGATGCGACGGTCCAGCGCATCGTCGTGCAGGGGAGGACCCTCGCGATGCAGCTCTGCGTGCTCGTTCGGACCGCCCGCATCCACGACGTGGGGAACGTCGCCTTCCACGGTCCGCTCGTGAACTTCATCGAGACCGTGGACCAGCTCTACACCGCGGAGGGAGAGTTCAAGCTCCAGGCCGTGGGCGACTACCTCTACATCAATCAGAGCCGCCTCAAGGTGGACGGATCCTCCTACGCGAGCTACCAGTATCTGATCGACGAGTTCCGGAGTCGCGGCCTGAGCGGCTTCTCCTTCACGGGGAAGCTGACGCCCCCCGAGGTGAAGAAGTTCGTTCGGCTCTTCCTGGACGTGGATTGCAAGGCGTCGGATCCGTACGAGGATTTCAGCACGGCCCTGACCAAGCTCTCCGTGGAGCACCTCGTTCCCATGCGGACGATCGTCCCGCAGTCCGGGACGATCAACGTGGAGGAGGCGCGGGACTCGCGCAAGGTCGCGAAGCGGACCTTCTATCGCGCCATCGAAGCCACGAAGACGGTCATGATCAGCGCCCGCGACCACCGGCCCGTGGACCTGCGCAAGGCGAAGCGCGCCGTCCAGTCGATCGTGGACCTGATCCTGAACGAGGAGTTCTCCCTGCTCGGGCTCACCGCGATCAAAAACCACGACGAGTACACGTTCCAGCATTGCGTGAACGTCTCGATCCTCTCGATCTCGCTGGGGCAGAGGCTCGGCCTCTCGAAGAAGATGCTCGGCGAGCTGGGCGTGGCGGCGATCCTCCACGACCTCGGCAAGGCGACGATCCCCGGGTGGGTGCTCAACAAGCCCGGCAAGCTGACGGCGGAAGAATGGAAGCTCATGACCGACCATCCGGTCCAGGGCGTCAAGATGATCTCCAAGCTTCGCGGGCTGAACGACCTCGCGCTCCGGGCCATGGTGGTCGCGTTCGAGCACCATTTGAACGTCGACGCGAGCGGCTACCCCAAGATCGGCGACCGGCTTGAGATGTCCCTGTTCAGTAAGATCGTCGCGATCGTGGACTGCTTCGACGCGATGACGGCGCACCGCTCGTACCGGAAGACGCCGTTCACGCCCTATGACGCGCTCCATCACATGCTGATCGTGAACCGCGAGAAGTTCGACCCGCTCCTCATGAAGGCGTTCGTGAATACCGTGGGAATGTATCCGGCCGGCACCGCCGTCCTGCTCGACACGAACGAGATCGGCGTGGTCGTGGCGCACAACGCCCACGACATCTTCCGTCCCAAGGTGAAAATCGTCGCCGACCGGGATCGGAAGAAGGTGGACGGCGCGCTCGTCGACCTGAGCCACCGCGAGGAAGGCAGCGAAACGTATTCCGTCGGGATCGTCTCCGCCCTGAGCCCCGAGGAGTACAACGTGAACATCGCGGACGTGCTGGGCTAGCCCCGGCGCCTCGCTCCCTGCTTCGTGGGGCCGCCCGCCCCCGCACCGACGCACCCATCTTGACGGCGGGCCCTCTCCGACGTAAGCTCCTATCGTACCGTCACTTTCCCCAGAAGCGGAGACCCTCCCTTGCGGCTGCACCGCCCCCGCGCCCTGATCGTGGACAAGGACTCGTCGGAGACCACGCAGCTCGTGGCCTTCCTGACCGAGAACGGCTTCGAGGTGCACTGGGCCAAAGACGGCGAGC
>JACQPZ010000220.1 GCA_016207265.1 Candidatus Latescibacterota bacterium
CGGAGTCCAGGTCGAGCGGCAGGAGATCGGGCTCCGGGAAGTAGCGGTAGTCGTGCGCCTCCTCCTTGCTGCGCATGCTCTCCGCGATTCCCCTGTCCGCGTTCCAGAGCATCGTCTCCTGGACGACGCGACCTCCCGACTCCAGAATCCCGACCTGGCGCTCGGTCTCGAACGCGATCGCGCGCTCCACGTTCCGGAACGAGTTCAGATTCTTGATCTCGGTCTTGGTCCCGAATTCGGCGGCCCCCTTCGCGCGGACCGACACGTTCGCGTCGCATCGGAGGCTCCCCTCCTCCATGTTCCCGTCGCACACCTCGAGATACATGAGAATCTGCTTCAAGCGGACAAGGTAGTCGTACGCTTCGCCCTCGGTCCGGATGTCCGGCTCGGAGACGATCTCGATCAGGGGGACGCCGGCCCGATTCAAGTCGACCCGCGTCGTGCTCACGCCTTCCTTCCCCTCGGGATGGAGCGACTTCCCCGCGTCCTCCTCGAGATGGATCCGGACGAGCCCGACGCGCTTCCAGCCGTCGCCGGATCTGATGTCGACTCCGCCTCCCACGCACAGCGGGCGGTCGTACTGGGAAATCTGGTACCCCGTCGGAAGGTCGGGATAGAAGTAGTTCTTCCGCGCGAAGACGCTGCGCGGGGCGATCGTGGATCCTACCGCCAGGCCGGTCATGACGGCGAAACGTACCGCGCGCTCGTTCAGGACCGGGAGGACGCCTGGGAGCCCGAGGCAGACCGGACACACCTGGGTGTTGGGGGTGGCGCCGAATCGGGTGGCACAAGAACAGAAGATCTTCGACTCGGTCCTGAGCTGCGCGTGAACCTCGAGCCCGACAACCGTCTCGTACCCGACCGCCGCGGCGCGGCCGTCGGTCTCGCGCGCGGGGCGGGTCGCGCTCAACGCGCTCCCTCCGCGACGAGCCGCGGCACGCGGGACGCCGCGTCGCACTTCGCTTCCCAGGCGCGGGCGACGCGGAGCAGCGTCTGTTCCTCGAAGGGACGCCCGACGACCTGGAGGCCGATCGGCAGTCCGGCCCGCGTGAAGCCCGCCGGAAACGAGAGCGCGGGCGCGCCGGCCAGGGAGGCCGGAATCGAGAAGATGTCGTTCAGGTACATCGCGAGCGGATCGTCGATCTTCTCGCCGATGCGGAAGGGGGGGGTGGGCGTCGTCGGGAGAAGGATCGCGTCCGCGACCCTCAGGGCGTCTGCGAAGTCCCTCCGGATGAGCGTACGCACCTTCATGGCACGAAGGTAATAGGCGTCGTAGTATCCCGCCGAGAGGGCATAGGTGCCGAGCAGGATGCGGCGCCTCACCTCGCGTCCGAACCCTCTTCCCCGGGTCGCGCCGTACATGTGCTTGAGATCGCCGTCCTTCACCCTCCGCCCGTATCGCACGCCGTCGTAGCGCGCGAGATTGCTCGAGGCCTCGGCCGGCGCGATGAGGTAGTAGGTGGCGATCGAGGAGCGCGCGTGGGGGAGGGTCACGTCCACCACGTCGGCCCCCTCGCCCGAAAGCTCCCGCGCCGCCCCATCCAGCGCGGCCTGGATCTCGGGGTCGATCCCCTCGCCCAGGAGACCGCGCGGGATCCCCAGCCTGAGCCCCTTCACGCCCCGCTCGAGATCGTCCAGCGAGACGGGCTTCGCCTCGGCGCGACTTGTCATGTCCCGCTCGTCGCGGCCGCAGATCGCGTTATAAAGGAGCGCCGCATCGCGGGCCGTCCGCGCGATCGGCCCGATCTGATCGAGAGACGAGGCGAAGGCCACGAGGCCGTATCGTGAAACGGAGCCGTACGTGGGCTTGAGGCCCACGACGCCGCAGAAGGCCGCCGGCTGACGCACGGAGCCGCCCGTATCCGAGCCGAGCGCGAGCGGAGCCTCCCGGGCCGCGACGGTCGCGGCCGAGCCGCCGCTCGAGCCTCCCGGAACGCGCTCTTGGTCCCAGGGATTGCGTGTCGGGAAATAGGCCGAGTTCTCGGTGGAAGAACCCATCGCGAACTCGTCGCAGTTCGTCTTCCCCACGAACACCGCCCCGGCGTCGCGGAGGCGCTCCACGACGTGGGCGTCGTAGGGAGGCCGGTATCCCTCGAGGATGCGCGAGCCGCAGGTCGTCGGAACGCCGCGCGTGCAGAGGTTGTCCTTCAGCGCGATCGGGACACCCGCGAGCGGAGAGAGCGCCTCGCCCATCGCCCGGCGCCGGTCGACCGAGCGCGCCATCGCGAGCGCCGATTCCGGATCGCGGTGCAGATAGGTTCCGAGCCGGTCCGCGGTGCGCGCGATCCGCTCGAGGAAGGCGCCCGTCACCTCGAGCGCGCTTCGCTCCCCCGAGCGGACCAACCGCCCGAGGGATTCGGCGGTTTCGTGGAGAAACGCCCCGCTCATACGACCTGCGGAACCCGGAAGTAATCCCCGTCGCGGTCGGGCGCCTGCCCCAGCGCCTCTTCGCGCGTCTCACACGGCTTCGCGACGTCTTCGCGAAGGGCCGGCTTCGCCTCTCCCCCGACCTGGCTCGTCGGCTCGATGCCGGTCACGTCGAGCGCCTGGAGCTGCTCCACGTAGGAGAGGATCGACGCAAGCTCCCGGACGAGCCGCGGCTCCTCGGAGGGATCGATCTCGAGTCGGGCAAGCAGCGCCACCTTCCGCACGGTTTCGGCGTCAATCGACATGGCTCAGCTCCGCGAAGGCCGCGAGGATCTTCTTTACACCCGACCGCCGGAACTCGACGGTGAGCTTGGCGCGCTCCCCGCGCCCTTCGCACGCGACGACCACCCCGTCCCCGAATTGGGGATGGCTCACGCGCCATCCGACCGGACCCTCTCCCGGGACGGCGCTCCGCCCCAGGCCCCGGCCTGCGACGCCGCTCCTCGCGCGGCGGCGGATCGGAAGCTCCGCTTCGGTCCACTCGAGGCAGCTCTCCGGGATCTCGCCGAGGAACCGCGACGGACCGCCCCCCGCCGCGTTCCAGGCCCTCCGATACGACGCATGAAGCAGATGGACTGTGCGCTGCGCGCGGGTCAGCGCGACGTAGAAGAGCCGGCGCTCCTCCTCGAGCTGCGCGGGATCGTCGATCGAGGAAGCGTGCGGCAGAAGCCCTTCTTCGAGACCCACGACGAACACCACCGGGAACTCGAGCCCCTTCGCGGAGTGGATCGTCATGAGGTTCACGGTGTCCTCTTCATCGTTCCAGAGGTCCACGTCGGTGAGGAGCGCCACCTCGGCCAGGAATCCCGATACCGTGGGATCCTCCGCGCGGCGGGCGAAGGCCTCCGCCCCCGCGATCAGCTCGTCCACGTTCTCGATCCGCTCCGGCGCTTCCGCGGGGTTCTCCTCGAGAAGATACTCGCGGTAGCGGACCCGCGCGATCAGCTCCGAGACGCAGGCCGGGGGCGAAAGAGACGCGAGCGGACGGAGCGACTCGAGGAGACGGGCCACCTCGATGAGCCGCTTCGCCGCGGGGCCCGAGACGGCGCCGCTCAGATCCGGGTGGGTGAGCGCGTCCGGGATCAGGAGCCCCCGCTCCTCCGCGAAGGAGCGCAGGCGGTCGAGCGTGGTCCTGCCGATTCCCCTCGGCGGCACGTTCAGGATCCGGAACCAGGACACCGCGTCCCTCGGCTGGACGAGAGCGCGCAGGTACGCGACCACATCCTTCACCTCGCGCCGCTCGTAAAATGAGATCCCGCCGGTGAGCTGGTAGGGGATTCCGGACCGGCGCAACGCGTTCTCGACCGCGCGGGATTGGGCGTTCGTGCGGTAGAGCACGACGAAGTCGCGGTTTCGCATCTCCGAACGGCGCCGGATCTCGAGGAGGATCGAGACCATGCGTTCCCCTTCCTCCTCCTCGTCGTCCACGACGTGGACCCGGATCGGCTCGCCCGCGTCGTTCTCCGTCCAGAGCTCCTTCTCCTTCCGGGCCGCGTTGTGCCGAACCAGGCCGTTCGCCGCGCGGAGGATCGTCTGGGTCGAGCGGTAGTTCTGGGTGAGCCGGAGCACCGTGGCCTCCGGGAAGCTCTTCTCGAACGAGAGGATGTTCCCCACGTCCGCACCCCGCCAGCCGTAGATCGATTGGTCGTCGTCTCCGACGACGGTCAGATTGCGGTGGAGCCGGGACAGCCGCTCGATGAGGTTGAATTGGATCCCGTTCGTGTCCTGGTACTCGTCCACGAGCACGTGCTGAAACCGGTCCGCGTACGATCGGTGGACGTCGGGGTCGAGGTCGAAGAGCCTCACCGCGTGCGCGATCAGGTCGTCGAAGTCCATCGCTCCCCGATCCCGGAGCGTTCTCTGGTAGGCGACATAGGCCTCCGCGAGCCTCCGATCCACGGCCGTGAACGCCGTCTTCTGGAACTCCTCCGGCCCGACCCCTTCGTTCTTCAGCCGCGAAATGCGCGCGTTGGCCGCGGCGGGGGTCAGGATCCGGTCCTCCGGGCCCGCCCCGCGGAGCACCTCCTTGAGGACCGCACGCTGATCGTCGGTGTCGTAGATGACGAAGGTGCTCGGATAGCCCAGGAGCTCCGCGTGGCGTCGCAGAATCCGAACGCACGTCGCGTGAAAGGTGCCGAGCCACACGCGGAGATCTTCAAGCTTGAGGAGCGCCCGGGCGCGCTCCGTCATCTCCCGCGCGGCCTTGTTCGTGAAGGTGAACGCGAGGATCGAGCCCTGGCGCACGCCGCGATCGCGCACGAGATGGGCGATCCGGCCGGTCAGAACGCGGGTCTTCCCGCTGCCGGCCCCGGCGAGGATCAGGAGCGGGCCGCCGGGATGCTCGACCGCTTGACGCTGCACGGGGTTGAGCTGCACGGATCTCCTAGTACTCGAGCCTTACCTTCAAGTCGAGATTGTACTGCGGCCCCGCCTGGTCCTTGGTGGGCTGCTGGATCTGCTCCCCCCGGAGCAGGAGGTAGCGGGTGACGCGGTACTCGGCGCTGAGCTTCTGCGCCGCCGTCCCGGAGAAATCGCGAGAGTACCTGAGATAGAGACCCGGGGTCACGTACTTTCCCACCCCGACGAGACCGATCGCGGTCGCGACCGCCCCCGGGGCGGTGCCGGCCGCGGTGCCCGACTTGAGATCGATCGTATCGATGAACCCTACGTCCGCGAGCCACCGCTCGGCGTTTCGGAAGAGGTAGTTCTTCACGGGCAGCGTCACGTCGGGGGTCGCGGTCTGAGCCTCCTCCCCCGTTCGATCCTCGCTCCCGAACGTCGTGATCTGTCCGATCGTGAGCACCTTCCAGAGGTAGCTCTCGCTCGAGGCCTGCTGCGCGCCCGAGGGCACGTCGTGGAGGTGCACGTTCAGGTGGCTCGAGCGCCCGGTGAGCGTCTGATAGATCTCCTTCTCGCCGTTGGGACCCTGAACCTTCGTGACCGCCTCGATCGAGATATCCGGGTCGATCCGGTCCAGGGTGGTGAAGCTGATCGTGCCTCTCCGGATCTGGAATTCGTTCGCGTACAGGTAGTACTTCCCCTTCACGTCGAGGGACCCGAGGATCAGATCCCGGACGCCGTCGTTGCGGAGCGTGAGCCGCCCGCCCAGCTCCATCTCGGTGTCGAGGTTCCGATACCAGAGGTTCCGCGGTACGTCGACGACGATGTCGTATTGGAACGGGATGGGCTCCCGCTCTCCCTGCTGCTGGGTGAAGTCGAGCGTCAGCTCTCCGCGTACGATGAACGCCGGGGTCACGCTCGTCACGCGCTGGACTTCCTTGCCGTCCGGATTGATCGCGTCCTGGACGAGGAAGTCGCCGTTGAATCGAATCACGTAGGTCTCCCGATCGGTGGCGGTGAACTCCGAGACGCGCAGCCGGAACTCGTAGTCCCCCCAGCGCCTCCCCTCCTCCCACCGCCACCATCCGGCCCCGCTCAAGCGTCCGCGCTTTCCTTCGCGCGCCTCGACTTTGGCCACGTTCACGCGCCGCTCGTCGAACGATGCGTCCATCTCGAGACCTTCGAGCACCTCGTCCCTGCCCGCCACGCGAAGAATCCCGTCGTGGAGCTTGAGGGTTCCGGTCACGTCGGGTTTGGCCAGCGTGCCCGCCACGTCGGCGCTGACGGTGAGCTTCCCCCCGCTCGAGGCGAGGTCCGGCACGAAGAGCGTCGCGATCCCGAAATCAGCGTCGGTCGTGCGGATCTTGAGCGCCACCGGCTCGTCTTTGAGCCATCGGCGATCGGCGTAGAGCGAGAGGTCGATGGGGATCGAGCCCTCGACGTGCGACGACGCGTCTCCCTTGGAGAGATCGAGACGGGAAAGCACGAGTCGCCGGCCGGCGTACGTCCCCTCGAATCGGCCTTCGTCCGCCGCGACTCCGTGAAACTTGAGCGAGGAGCCGCGCCCGACGAGCGACAGGACCGGCGCCGCGGCGGTTCCGGTCACGCGCGTGCGCACCGTCGCGAAGCCTTCCAGCGTCCCCAGGCTCGTGTCCACGGCGGCGAGCGTCCCGAGATCGAGGGAGTCCACGCCGCCCGCGAGCGCGAGATCGACCCGCGATGTCCACGCCCGGTCTCCCCGGGTCACGGAGCGGATCCAGTCGCGGAACATAAGCCGCGGCCGCGCGGTCCCCTGGAGGGAGATCCTGCCGGGCCCCCGGGCCCACCGCGCCTCGGCCACCGTGAGGAGCCCCGGCGCGTACGTAAGGTCCAGCGTGAGCGAGTCCCCGTCGAAGCTCCCGGCCCGGGGATTCAGAACGCTCAGGGTCGTCTGGATCTCCGGGTCGTCGAGCGGCCCCGTCATCAGGAAATCCCCGTCGGCGATCCCCCCCGCTTCGCCTCGGCCCAGCGCGCGGCTCAGATCCACGCCCCGGAGCGTCCCGCGCGCGTCGATCCGGCCCTCCCGGGGCCAGACCACCCCCGCGAGGTCGAGGCGCCCGGGATCGAGATCGAACACCATGCGCGAGATCCGGAGCCTACCGTCCTCGAACGACGCATCCACGGACTGCGCGTTCCTCCACCGGGAGGAGCCCACGCCGATCACGACCGAATCGAGCGCGGCCGCGACTTCCTTCCCGTGGAACCGCAACGCTCCCCGGAGGGCGACCGTGGTGTCGCCGAGCGCCTGGCGGTAGCGCTCGATCACGATCCGGTCGGATATCCGCAGCGTCGAGGCCACCGTCCCGAGCGGACGACGCCCGGCGTGGAGCCCGGCGATCGAGAGGTCCACGTCCGCGGCCGGGGGGGAGCCGAGCGCGCCGCGCGCCCGCACGGTCAAGGAATCGAAGCCCAAGCCGTTCTTCAACCGCACGGACACGAGCGTCGCACGCGCCTGGAAATCGGGCCGCGCCGCGTTCCCGCTGACCGTGCCCGCGACCCACCCCGAGCCCGTCTCGGCGAGGATGGGACTCACGATCGAATCGATCGAGCCCAGGTCGCGGATGCCGGCCCCTACCGCAAGCGAAAGCGTCGTGTCCGCCGCGATCGTGCCCGACGCGAAGAGCGTCGCTCCCGGCGTATCGATCCACGCGGTGTCCACGGCGACGTCGCCTCGTTCCCCGAGCCTCAATCGCAGCGATCCTCGATCGACGGGAAGCCGTCCGAGCCTTCCTTTGTCGAGATCCAGCGCGACCTCGGACACCGGGAACGGACGCGCCTTCCGCGCGCGGATCGAAGCGCGCCCGCTCAGCAAGCCGTGCGGGATGTTCCGGGGGAGCTTCCACCAGGGAATGAGTGCTGGATCCACGTCGCGCAGCCTCGCCTCTGCGGTCATCACGCCGCGGGTCTCGAACACGGCCTTCCCTGAGACCTCGGCTTGCCGCACGCGTGCCCGGGCCTCGTCCACGTGCACGGCGCCGGGAACGAACGTGGCCCGGGCGAGGAGCGTGTCGATCGGCTCGCCGGCGATCGTACCGGAGAACTTCACGCTGGCGGCTCCCGAGGCGGGATCGCCCGAGAATGAGACTTCACCCAGGAGGGTACCCTCCGTCACGGGGACCAAGTCCAGGATCCGCATGGTCTCCGCGAGGTCGAGGGGCGCGAAGCCGGTACGGGAGGAGACGACGCTGGCCTTCTCGAGATCCCAATCGATCGCCGAGCGGACGCGGGACCGGTCCAGCGCGACGTACAGGGGATCGATCCTGACTCTCCGGCCGGACACGGTCGCAATACCGCTCGCCCGAACCGTCCCCGGACGGCCGGGCATCCGGCTCAAGCCCGAGACCCGCTCGAGCCTCAGCGCCGTCTTCCCGGGCTCGAGCATCACGATACCCGAGCCGCGGATTGAGCCGAAGCGCACACCGCCCCGGTCGAGGGAGAAGGTCCCGTCCTCCACCTGAACCGAGATCCTCGTCGCGGCCCCCGAGGGAGCGCGGGCTCGTTTCGACCCGAAACGCGGCACGACCAGATTCCCGCGGCTGTCGTGGACGAGTGGAACGAAGGGCGAGTTGATGGAGACGCGCAGGGAACGGCGCCGTGAGAGGATGAGCTCGACGAGGTCGTAATCCGCGGTGATCCGTTCGGCGCTGATCCACGTGATCGGGCCGTCGACCGTGAGAACGCGAAGCCGCGGGCGCTCGAAGACCGCTCCCCCGAAGAGCGAGCCGTGGATCCCATCGCATTCGAACCGTGTCGAATCGGAGCCGACCGCGTCGTCGATCAAGGCCACGATGCGCCTTGAGAGGCCGGGGTTCCCCTTGGCGAAGAGAACCGCCACGGTCGTGATCGCGGCGACCGCGAGCACGAGGATTACCGCGACGGAGAGGGTCAGGTGCGGAAGCCAGACGGGGAGCTTCCTCCGGCCCGGAGGCATGGACCCCGACGCCGTATCTTCCCGACCCTCGATGGGACCCTGTTCGCGCATGTCAGAATGCCTGCCCCAAGCTGAAGTGGAAGGTGCCGCGCGTCGAGCTCAAGTCGTGCTCCTCCCTTCGCGCGTGCCGCAGCTTCCATCCATAGTCGAACCGTACGGGGCCGACCGGGGTTCCGATCCGGAGGCCCACGCCGGCCGAGTAGCGCATATCGAGATAGCCCGCCCCGCCGCCGGCGAGGGTGAAGAGCCGTTGCAGGCTCAGATCGCCGGGCCGTTCCCAGACGTTCCCCCCGTCGAGAAAGGCCGCTCCGCCCAGAATCCAAAAGAGCGGAAACCGCGCCTCGACCGACCCCAAGAGGAGCACCTCCCCGCCCCGGACCTCTCCCTGCTCCACGCCAAGGGAGTCGAGACGGACGCGGACTCCGATCTCGTTCTCGAAATAGCCTCGGACCGACGTCGCTCCGCCGGTGCGGAAGCGGTCGTCCACCGGGATCAGGTTCAGGTCGGGAAGCGCTTCCGCCGCCGCGGGTCTGCTCCCGTATGGATGAACGTACCCCGCCCGGATCCGGACCGCCAGCGTCAGGTCCCGGCCGAGCGGGCGATACGCGCTGGCCGACCCGCTGTACTTGCGAAATCGGGTGCTGCCCCGGAACAGGCCGCCCGCGACCTCGACGTTTCCCAGCAGGTCGCTTCCGCTCTTCGGGTCGAAGAGGTCGCGGCGCGTGTCCCGCTCGACCAGGATGCGGACCCGCCGCGTCGAGTAGCTCTGCTGGCCGACGCCGACCTCGGTCTCCAGCGCCACGGTGTCGGAGATGACGTGCCGATACTCGAGCGAGAGGAGGCCGTGCGTACGGCGCGCGAGGTCACGCTGGAGACCGAGCGTGACTCCGTAGGCGCGGAGCGCGAAGTCGATCCTCTCCTGTATCTTGGGGATCTGCTCCGCGTACCCGCCGAGGCTCGCGCGGGTGCGGGTCCCGAAGATCCAGGGCTCCGAGAGGCTCACGTCCGCGCGGCGATCACCCAGGTCGGGCTCGAACACGTGCTCCCAGAGCCTCAGGCCGATCCGTCCCGCTGCCACGAACCGAAGTCCTTCGCGCCCGAGGTTCCGGTGTCCCCATTCGCTCGTGACCCGCAGCTGATTGGATGTGCCGTACCCCAGACCGGCGTCGATCCACGCCATCTTCCGCTCTCGGACGGTGATCAGGAGGTCGCTCAGGCGTGTCAGCGAATCGATCGGTCCCCGCTCGAAGAGCACGTCGCTGTAGAGCCCCGTGTCGTAGATGCGCTGTTGGCTCTCCACGAGCTTCGAGCGCGACAGCACGTCGCCCGGACGGAGGGTGATCTCGCGGGAGACCACGCGGCCGCGGGTCGTTTGGTTCCCCGAGACGGAGATATTCCCGAGCCGTGCGATCCCGTCGGGCTCGATCCGGTAGAGCACCGTCGCGCGGCCGTCCTCGAGGAGGAGCGAATCCCGCACCTGAGCCGTGATGTGCCCCAGGTCCGCGTAGCGCTCCTCGATCGCCAGGCGGTCGGCCTCGATGAGCGGGATGTCCACCGGATTGCCGGGCTTTTGCTTGAGGACGCGCCTCAGCTCGACTTCGGAGAGCGGCTGCGTTCCTTCCAGCCGGATTCCGGTCAAGCGGGACAGAGGTCCCTCCCGGATGCGGAAGGTGACGTCCACCTTCCGGGGATTCCCGGGGATCGAATCGACGCGCACCGACTCGACGCTCGCTCCGAGATATCCCTTCCGATGGTAATAGGCCTGCAGCGTGGCTGCGTCGAACCGGATGAAATCACGGCGGTAGGGGGAATCCCGCCATGGCTTCAGGAAGGAAGAACTCCGCGTGCGAAGAAGGCCGCGGAGGGTCCGATCGGAGAACGCGGTGTTGCCTTCGATCTCGAGACGCCGCACCTCGCGCCTCGACTCGAAATCGAACGCGGACTGCGCGGACCCCGGCGCGGGCAGCGCGAGCGCGACCGCGAACAAGCCCGCGCCCAGCGCGCGGCGCATCGCGGAACCGCGCGGCCTCAATGCGGGCGGGTCAACGCCCGTCCGCGGGAAGGACCGTGTCGGCCGGCGCCTCGCGTTGCAGCCGACGGTTGATGTCGGCCTCGGCGCGCCTTCGTTGCGTGACCCGGGCCAGGTCGTTGGCGAAGGAAAAGATCACGAGACCTCCCAAAACGGCAAGACCGACCCGCTGGAAGGCGAGCTGCGTCTTCAGCGAGAGGGGTCGTTTCCGGGCGCCCTCGAGCAGGGCGAAGAAGATGTGTCCCCCGTCCAGGATGGGAATCGGCAGGAGGTTCATCGCCATGAGCGCGACGCTGATGAACGACGCGAACGAGAGGAGCTGATCCAGGCCGCCCTTGGCCTGGTCCCGCGCGACCTGAGCGATCGCGATCGGACCCGCGACGCTCGAGCTCAGGCGGATCGGGTTCGTGGCGAAGCTCCAGAGACCGGCATAGATCAGGCCCGCGGCGTAGAGGGTCTGCCTCGCCCCCAGGAGGACCGCCTCGCTCAACGGGAACCGCTCCAGCACCGTGATCGTCTCGGGGAGCGAGATGCCGATCACGCTGTCGGGGGTGGTCTTCACGGTCGTCTCGAACACCTCGGCCCCGCGCCGGATCCGGAGCGAGAGCGGCGTATCGGGCTTGCGCCGGATCCGGGACGAAAGCTCCGACCAGTTCCCGACCCGCTCGCCGTCCACGCTCAGAATCTCGTCCCCTTCGCGGAGCCCGGCCTGGTAGGCGGGCAGCCCGAGGAAGACGCGGCCGATCACCGTCCCGGTGTTCCAGTCGAGCTCCTCCGCGAGGCGGGCCGCTTCGGACCGGCGCACCTCGAGGGCCACCGGCCCGCCCCCGCGGGAGACGGTGAGCGGAATGCGCTCGGGGCCCTTGGCGCGGACCGCGTGGTCCACGGCCGCCCCGAGCTGGCGCATGGTCCGGGCGGGTCGGCCGTCGAGGGAGACGAAGCGGTCCCATTCGCGCACGCCGATGCGCTCGACGATCGATTCCGGGCCCACGCGTCCCACCACGGCGGGAAAGTCCGGCGTCTGGACGCCGATCGAATACACGAGCACGTTGATGAAGTAGGCGAGGACGAGGTTCGCGACGGGTCCCGCGGCCGTGATCAGCGCGCGCCCCCACCACGGCTTCTCGAGGAACTCCTCCGGCCGCCCCTGACGGTCCTGACCCTCGGGGCTGTCGCCCGCCATCCGGACGAAGCCGCCCAGGGGGAGGATCGAAATCCGGTAATCGGTGCCGCCCCGGCGAAACCCTGCAAGGCGCGGTCCCATGCCGATCGAGAACGATAGGACCTGAACCCCCAGCCACTTGGCCACGAGGAAGTGTCCCAGCTCATGGACGAAGACCAGGACGCCCAGGACCAAGGCGCCGTACAGCGCAATCATCCAAAAATCATGCATGCTGAGGGTTACCCTTCCGGTGGATCGCGGCCCCCGACGGGCGTGGACTCAGGACTCTAACAGGTTGAATTTTCAGGGTCAACCGCCGGCGGTACGGCCGGCGGTACGGCCGGCGGCGCGACCTACCGTCCGGCCCGGCTCCGCCTCGCTTGGATCGCCTCCTCGTACAGCTTCCGGGTCGCATCGGCCGTCCGGTCGGCGCTGAAATCCCGCGCCCTCTCCCTTCCCCGGGCTCCCATCCTGACCCGCCGGTCCGGATCGGCGGCCATCGCCACGAGCGCCTCCGCGAGCGCTGAGGGATCGCCCGGAGGCACGAGGTCGCCGGTCCGCCCGCCATCCACGATCTCGGGTATCCCCCCCGCGCGCGTGGCCACAACCGGAAGACCCGCGGCCATGGCCTCGAGAATCGAAGTTCCCATTCCTTCGAGCCGGGACGAAGCGCAGAAAAGATCGGCCGCGCGGAGGAGATCCTGAACGTCCTCTCGAAAACCGAGGAACCGCACGCGAGACTCGAGACCGAGCGATTCGCGCTCCGCGAGGAGCGCGCGCTCGAGCGGCCCTTCTCCGGCGATCCAGATGCTCAGATTCGGAGCGCGGTCGCGCACGTAGGACGCCGCCTTAAGGAGGTCGCTCTGCGCCTTGTGCGGCGCGAGGGCCGCGACGTTCAGCGCGATGACCTGATGCGCGCCGATTCCAAGCCGAGCGCGCGAATCCGCGCGGGAGCGGCCGTCGGGTGCGGCATCGAAGCGACCAAGGTCGATCCCGCTCGGAACGATCCGGATCACGCGTCCGTCGACGCCGCTTCGTTCGAGCGCATCGCGCACCGCAGCCGAGATCGCCGCGATCCGGTCCACGTGCAGCGAGTAGAGGAGGCGGCTTCCCACGGTTCCGCGCACCGGAAAGTCCACCCGCCGGGAGAGCACGAGCGTGGCTCCGGGAGCGAGCCGGGCCGCCATGGCGCCGAGCGCGTGGGCCCGGGCCGCGTGCCAGTGCACGACATCGGGATTGAGCGAAGCATGGAGCCTCGCCAGCGCGAAGACCGATGCGAGATCCCAACTCCCGCGCATCGCCACCGGATGGACGGAGAACCCTTCTCCCTCCGCCCGCTGGAACAGCGCCCCGCTCCGTGGAGCCGCGAGGCGCGGCTCGTCTCCGCGATCGCGCTGCCGTCGCATCAGGAGCAGCACCTGTTGCTCGCCCCCTCGCCACGGCCGCTCGGAATCGACGTGGAGCACACGGAGCGCCCGACCGCCTTCTTCGCCGCGCGGCTCGGGCACCGTCATCGGCGTGCGGCCCGTCCCCGGCGCGCCCGTCCCCGGCGCGCGCCCGGCGCGGGGGCCCCCCGCGAGCGCTGGCTCGACCCGGCGCGGAGACCGCCGAGGCGCGCCGGGGACCCCTGCGCGCGCGCCACCTGCCGTCCCGCGTGAGCGATCCGTGCGCGGCGCTCGGGATCGCCCGCGAGCGACTCGACCGCGCGGGCAAGCGCGCGCGAATTCCCCGCGGGGACGAGGACGAGGTGCTCCTCGTCCCGGAAGAACTCGGCCACGGCGGCCGATCGGCGCGTGATCGTCGGCACGCCCAGCGCCATCGCCTGGAAGACCTTGTGGGGAACCACGCGACCCGCCTTCTCGCTCGTCCCGAAAATCCCAAGGGCGACGTCGGCCCGCGCGAGGTATCCCAACGCCTCTTCGTACGGCATTCGGGGAAGGAGCCGCACCGTCCGCAGCCCCCGCGCCGCCGTGTCGCGCTCGATCCGCGGAAGGAGCATCCCTCCGCCGATCAGCGTGAACCTCGCGAGCCGCGTGCCGTGGCGATCCTCGATCTCGGTCGCGGCGTCGAGGATGGCGGGCATTCCGTGGAGCGGCAGGTAGCCGCCGACGTAGACCACCTCGAGCGGACCCGTCCTCGCCGCCGCGGATCGCCGCTCGCCGAGCTGAAACGCGAGCGTGTCCGCCCCCACGGGGAGCCGGCAGAGCTTCCGCCGGGGAACGCCGAACTCGGCCGAGTAGAAATCGCCGTGCTCCCAGGTGTCGCAGAGAATAATGTCCGCGAGCGAAAGCGCGAGCCGGTCGCCGGCGCGGATGCGCCCCGCCGTGATGCTCCCCTCCCGAACGCGGCCCAAATCCCTGACCTGGGTGTCCCATCGCGACACGAGCGGATCGAACAGCACGGGGGAATCGACGATCCGGCCGAGCAACTCGGCGGCCGGGACGTCGCGGTGCCCGAACGAGGGGACGAGGATCGCGTCGATCCGCCTCGCGCGACGGAGCCATGAGAGCGCCAGCGTCGCTTCGCGGAGGACCGGGGGCGTATCCGGCGGAGCGCCCACCGTGACGATCTCGGCGCCCCGGCTCTCGAGGGCCTCGCGCAGGATTCGGGTCCGGGTGTAGGACGGATCGAACGCGCCGAAAAGCGCGACTCTCACGAGGCCCCCTCCGAGGAGCCCCGGTCCAGGGAGTCCCGCTCCGGCGCTCCCCGCTCCGATATGCCGCCCTCCGGAGACCGGCGCTTCGCGCCCGATTCGGATTCCCACCGGCGCGCGTATTTCGTGAAGACCGAAAACGCCGCGAGCCAGCAGAGCACGAGCCCGCGCCTTCCCTCCCGGAAGCCGCCCTCCAGGACGTACATGCGGAGGAACCGAAGCCACGGGCGAAAGAGAAGCCGTGGCGCCGTCGCACGGATTCCCCGACGTTCAAGCTCCGCGGCGGACCAGCGCGTGTACCGATCCCACTTCTGGAAGTACCGGTCGAGGTCCCGATAGGGCTCGTGTCGGAGTCGTGCCCGAAGCACGCCGGCGGCACCCCTGAGCGCGATCTCCTCGTGGACGAGCACGGGGGGATAGGCGCCCTTCGTGCGATCGAACAGCCGAAGCACCTTGTCGCGCTGCCATCCCGCCGATCGGACCCGTTTCCCGAAGAAGTGATTGTCCCGGTAGATCCAGTAGCCGTCCCTTCTCAAGGGATCGGCGAGCGTCGCCTCGATCTCCCGGCGAAGCTCCGGCGACACCGCTTCGTCCGCGTCGAGGATGAGCACCCAACGGTGCTCGAGCTGCGGCAGAGCCCAGTTCTTCTGCGCCGCCGGGCTTTCGTATTCGTGCTCCAGTACCCGGTCCGCGATCGACCGCGCGATGGAAATCGTCCGGTCCGTGCTCCCCGAATCCACGACCACGATCTCCTCCGCCCAACGCGCCGATTCGAGGCACGCCCGGATCCCGTGCTCCTCGTTCCGGGTCGTGACGAGAACGCTCAGCGGCTCTCGCACGCAATCCTCCCCGCGTCGAGCCGAAGGCGGGTCCGGCACGCCTCGACGACCGCCTCCACGGTCACGTCCCGCATGCAGCGCATGTGACCGTCGCCCGGGAGCGGGCATGAGGTCTCGTTGCAGTGGAGGCACTGGAGCCCCTCCGCCACGATCGCCGCGTGAGGGCCTCCGGGCGGGTGCCACGTGACGGGGTGGGTCGGGCCGAAGATCGTGACGGTCGGGACCTCCAGCGCGACGGCGAGGTGTTTCGGCCCCGAGTCGTTGCTGAGGAGGAGGGAGCAGCGGCTCAGGAGCGCGGCGAGATCCTGCCACCCCGTGGGCGGAGCGACGGCGGATCTTCCGCGCGTCGCGGCGCGGCACTCCCGCGCGAGCGTCTCCTCCCCGGGACCCCAGATCCACAGCGCGCTCGCCTCGTCGCGCAGAGCGTCCATCGAGGCGGCGAAACGCGCGGCCGGCCAAGTCTTCGACGGCCACGAGCCGGACGCGAGACACGCGACGATCGGCCGGTCGAGCAGCCCCGATTCCTCGAGCCACCGGTCCATGCGGCTTCGCGCGTCGGCGGCGAGCCGAAACGTCAATTCGAGGCCGCGCGGCGGAAGCCCGATCGCGCGGACGAGATCGAGCGCGGCTTCCGGCGCGTAGCGGAGCTTCGGGCCCCGGGAACCGACCGGCTCGCGCGGGACCCGCAGCGTGTAGGCATACCGGCGCCCGTCCAGATCGTACCCGACCCGGATCCGGGACCGCGTGAGCGCCGTCATCACGGCGCTCCGCGGGTTCGAGACCATGTCCAGCACGAGGTCGTAACCCCCGCGGAGGAGCTTCGCATAGAGGGCGGCCTGGGCGCTAAATGAGCGGCGGTCGAACTCGAGCACGCGGTCGATGTCGGGATTGCCTCGAAGGATCTCCGACATCCCGCGGGCGGTGAGCACTTCGACCGCGGCGCTCGGAAGGCCGCGCTTGAGCGCGCGGAGCGCGGGCGTGCTGAGCAGGAGGTCCCCTCCGGCGCGGTGGCGGATCACGAGCGCCCGTCTCACGTCCGAAAGATCCACCCGCGGCGCGGGAGGGGTCTCACGCGGAGGCACGGGCCGCCTTTCCGTGGGCCAGGGC
>JACQPZ010000218.1 GCA_016207265.1 Candidatus Latescibacterota bacterium
GTATTCGGATTCTTCAGCTGCACCGTGGGCAAGTTTGACGTCCTGGGGCAGGAGGGGCTGGGGGAGCTTTTGCTCAAGCTCCCGGGCGGCGGGGCCGTCGCCTCGATCGCCGCGACCGAGAAGGTCGTGCCGCTCGAAAGCACCAGACTGAACGACGAGATGATGGACCAGCTCTTTCCGATCTCGCCGCGGGTCGATTCGACCCGGACGGTCGGCGAGGCGTTCCGGCGCGCGAAGAATCTTCACCTCAATGCGGTCGTTCGAAAATACGTGCTGCTCGGCGACCCGGGTCTGGGACTCCCGATCCCCCGCGGGCGCGGCGTCTGGGAGAAGGGGCCCCTCGACTCCTTGCTCCGGGGCGACCTGGCGATCCTGACCGGACGCGCGCTCTACCCGGATTCGAGCGCCGACACCCTTGCGTTCGGAACGGCGGTGATCCAGGTGCAGGGGAAGCCGATCCAGCGGACCCAGATCGGGCTCAGCGACTTCGGGACGCTCACGTCCACCACCTACGAGGCGCCGGGGCCGGTCATCTACCGGGGAGACGTCACGCTGGACAAGGGGACGTTCGAGGCCCGCTTCGTGGTCCCGCTCGACGGGCGGATCGCAGGTGGCGCGGGGCAGCTTCGAGCGCTCCTGAGCGAGGCCGGCGGTCGCGGGGTCGGCCTTGCGGTGGACTCGATCCGGATCGCCCAGGGCGTGGGCACGCGCGTGGATCTCGACGCACCGAGCATCGCCCTCCGCTATCCGGCGTCGGCGGACTCGAGCGTCCAGCCGGGCGACCGGCTGACCATCGTGATCGAGGACTCGAGCGGCGTCGACCTCATGCGCCTCGACAACGCGCACACCATCTTCGTGATCCTGGACGACCGGGGCTCTCCCACCGAATTGACCTCCGGGTTCGTCTACGAGGCCGGGAGCCACACGAAGGGGTCCGTGGACTTCGTCCTGCCGCAGATGGGGGAGGGGCTCCATACGATGGAGGTGCACGCTTCCGACAATTTCGGGAACATTAGGAACAGGACGTTCGTGCTCGACGTCCACGCCCCGGCGTACCCCGGGGATCCGGTCCAGCTCACCCACGTCATCAACAACCCCAACCCATTCGACGGCACGACCTACGTCCACGCCCGGCTGAACCAGCCGGCCCGAATCCGCGTCCAGATCCTCACGGTGGCCGGCCGGAGGGTCCGGGAGCTTTCGGCTGACGGGAGGGCGGGAGAGAATTACCTTCCATGGGACGGGAAGGATTCTTCGGGAGAAAATGTGGCTGTCGGGGTTTATTTACTGAGAGTTACCGCAGAATCTCCCGCGGGGAAACGGGCTTCGGCGGTGGGGCGCGCCCTGAGGTCCCGGTAAACGCCGTGGGATGCTTGACCCGGCCGACTTTTTTCGATAGTATTATTCGCTAGGCCGGGGCGCGTTCGCGTCCCTATCTTTTTTCTGAAGGAGGTTGCACATGAGTCGTATCTACTCCGGCTGTCTGGGTCTCCTCTTACTGCTTGCGGGCTACGCGAATACCGCGAACGCCCAGGCCCAGGCAGGCGCCCAATCGCTCTTGATCGCCCCGGGGGCCCGCGCGGACGGCATGGGACGCGCCTACGTCGCGCTGGCGGACGACGCGAACGCCGTCTGGTGGAATCCGGGAGCGCTGGCCTTCGTCAACGGGCGCGACGCCGCCTTCATGTACACGAAGCTGGTTCCCGACCTCGCCGACGACGTCTTCTTTTCCTACATGTCCTACGCCCAGCACGTGGAAGGCTGGGGCGGGATCGGCGCGAGCCTCGGGTACCTGAGCTACGGGAAGAGCATCGCGACCGACGTGGATGGCATCGAGCTGGGAACCTTCACGAGCTACGAGATCGCTCCGACCATCGCGTACGGGACCGAGATCATGAAGGACTTCGGCTTCGGCGTCGCGCTGAAGGTGGTCCGGGTGAGCCTTGCGCCTGCGGACTTGACGCAGGATCGGGCCGAAGGGAGCGGCACGACCTTCGCCGCCGATATCGGCGGCCTCTACAAGCTCCCGGCGTGGAAAGCCTCGGTCGGTATGGCGATCCAGAACCTCGGCCCGAACATCGCCTACATCGATCAGGACCAATCGGACCCGCTGGGACGCAACGTGAAATTCGGCGTGGCCGTGGCTCCCATCCAAAGCGAGCTCTACCGGGTGCTCGTCGTGGCTGACGTGAACAAGCTCCTCCTCAAGGACGGCCCGTGGATCGAGAATGGAGGCGCCGAGCTGGAGTTCAATAAGCTGCTCGCCCTCCGGGTCGGCTATATCAACGATCCGCGCGGGACCATTCAGGATCTGACGTACGGGCTCGGACTGTCCTACCGGGGCATCCGGCTCGACTACGCGTCGGTGCCGCAGTCGGAGTTCTTGGATCGAGTGAACCGGTTCTCGGCCAGCTACCACTTCTAAAAATCGTGCGGATCGCCCGAACTCTCGTACGTTCGGCCGCCGTCGTGTTCGTGGGGAGCCAGGTCCTGTCCCAGGGCTTGGCTCCTCGCGCTTTTGCCGCCGCCAAGCCCGGGCTGACCGCGCATCGGGCCGCGGTCGCCCCGCCCGCGGGCGCTGCTTCGACCGGCGCCGCGCGTTCGCTCGATGCGGCCTCCGTCGTGGCGAAGCGGTCCGCCCTCTGGAGGAGCGTGCCGCACCGGGCCGGGACGCCTTCCTCCCGCCCCTCCGTCTCGGGGCGGCGCGCACCGCTCCTCGGCGTGAGGGAAGGGAGGGTGGCGCGAACCGTCGCGTTCTCCGGGCAGCCGGAGACGCTCCGCGTCCTGGGCATCCGGGTCGATTTCGCCACCGACCGGCTCGGGTCTCAGACCACCACCACCGACGGGAAATTCGACCTCCGTGACGGGAAGTCGCTCGGCATCGTGATCGATCCGCCGCCCCACGATCGAGATTACTTCCTCTCGCATCTCGAGGCTCTGTCCCGGTACTGGAAGTTCGCCTCGTACGGAAGCCTCGTCCTCGAGTACGACGTCTATCCCCAGGCGGACTCCGCCGCCTATCGCCTCGGTGACACCGGCGACTACGGCCCCTGGACCCTGGGGCAGGCCTCCTTCGAGAGCGCGCAGCAGTTCTTCATCGACGCCGTCCGGATGGCGGACCAGACCGACTCGATCCCGTTCGGCGACTTCGACGTGGTGGCGCTCTTTCACTCGGGCGCCGACTTCCAGACCGACTTGAATCGCGACAGCCCCCGCGATTTTCCGACGTTCCAGATCAACCTCGAAGACTCGGTGCCCGTGAACGGCGGGGCCGTCGTGATCCGGGGCGGGCTCGTGATGCCGGAGACCGAAAACCAGGACGGCTATTACGGCGCGCTGAACGGGACCCTGGCCCACGAGTTCGGGCACACGCAGGGCCTCTTCGATCTCTACGACATCGAGACGTTCCTTCCGGGAGTCGGCGTCTGGAGCAACATGGACTCGGGCTACCTGCTCGGGACGCCGCTCATCGACGAGAAATCGGGCGCCGTCGTCGACGCGAGCGGCATCCTGCCTGTGAGCCTCGACCCCTGGCACAAACTGCTGCTCTGGGGAGATCGGATCCAATACGTCGATCCCGGGCGATCCTTCTCGACGACGCTTGAGGCGACCCAGGTCGACGACCGGACGCTCTTCATTCCACTGGGGGGAGAGGAGTACTACCTCGTCGAGAACCGCGAGACCGACCTGAACGGGGACTTAACGCTTGTCCTGGACCGGGACGACTCGACCGGGGTGATCCTGGGTCCCGTTCGCGCCGACAGCTTGGACACGCTCGGCGGCATGGAGTACGACTTCCTCCTCCCCGGACAGGGAATCCTCGTCTGGCACATCGACGAATCCGTGATCTACGGCCGCCATATCCCGCCCGACTTCGGCATCAACTCGAATCCGTCCCGCCGCGGCGTCCGCGTCGTCGAGGCCGACGGGATCGCCGACCTCGGCGATCCCAACTCGGCCTACCTCTTCGGGAGCCCCTACGATCCCTACTTCGTCGGAAACCACACGAAGCTGGGGCCCGGCACGTCGCCGAACTCGAACACGAACGACGGCGGCGTGAGCCACGTGACCCTCGACGTCGAAAGCCCGGCGCAGTTGGGAATGGATCTCACCATCACCGGCGATTGGCGCGTGGACGGCTGGCCGCTCGCGACCGGCGTGAGCCTGGCGGGTAGCGCCCCCACGTACGGGAGCCTCCGCCACGACGGAACGAGACAGGTCGTGACGGCGGTGGACAGCCTGATCTTCGCGTGGATGACGAACGGCGAGCCCTTCTACACGACGGGCCAGGACAGCGTTCTCTTCGAGCTTCCGGCCCCGATCGTCGGGCCGGCTCTCTTCGCGGACAGCCTCTTCCATCGAAACCCGACGGCGGCCCACGGCGCGGCCGTCGTCGCGACTGGAGAGGACGGCGCGGTGTACGCGTTCCGCGCCGCCGCGCGCGATTCGGGTGCGTCGATCCCGCTCTTCGGCTGGCCGCCCGCTCTCGATCCGGGCTCCCCGACGGTGGTCGCGACGACGGCGCCGGCTCTGGACCCCGGCGGCCTCGTGATCGTCGGGGCGAGCGACGGCCGCGCGCTCACGATCGTCCCCTCCGACAGCATCACCGTGGCTCCCCGCGTCGCCGCGACCAGCGACACGCTGCTCATCGGCGGAACGCCCGTGACGTCGCCGTGCTCGGGAAATCTCGCCGTGGGCCGGTTCACCGGCGCCGGGGGATACCAGGTGGCGTGGGCGCTCCGGAACGGGACCATCCGGATCGTCGATCCATACGACAAGCTGCCCGGGCGGCTCGATACCTACTTCACCGTTCCGAACTCCGATTTCGATCCTTATCTCCTCGGTGTGGACGTGGACCGCGCGGCGGACCGGAACATGGAGCTGGTCGTTTCCGACGCAGAGCGGGGGCTCCTTCACTGCTTCAGGCTCGACGGGAGCGAGCTTCCCGGATGGCCGATCGAGGTGCCCGGGACGCTGTGGGGCCCGCTCGCGGCGGCCGATCTGGACGCGGACGGCTATCCCGAGATCCTCGCCATGGACAAAGAGGGCCGCGTGCACCGCTGGAATCGAAACGGGATCGAGCCGCAGGGCTGGCCGGTCTCGATGCCGGCGCGCTACGGGATCGAGGCGTTGGGGGGAGCGGGATCGCCGCTCGCGGCCGACGTGGACGGGGACGGGCGCGCGGAGGCCATCGTCGCGCTCGACAACGGGCTCCTCGTCGCGCTCCACGCGGACGGGAAGACGGCCTCCGGGTGGCCGCTCGCCGTCCAGGGGCACGCCTCCTCGACCCCGCTCCTCCTTAGCTTGAACGACGCGCAGACGCCCCCTTCGCCCGCGGGCCCCGCGTGGGCCCACGTCATTCTCGGCGGCGACGACGACGGCGTCTTGAACGCGTTTCAGCTTCCGGCCCGGGCGGACAGTGCGCTCTTCTCCCGGGACGGAGTCTCCGTCCGCACGCCGTGGCAGTGCTTCGGCGGAAACCGCCGCCGGTCCTCGGTGCTCGAGGACATCGACCAGCCACCGGTGATCGCGAGCGCCGGCATCTTGGGTAAGGGTTCGGTTTACTGCTTCCCGAACCCCACCCGCGGAAAGGACATCGGCCTCGCGTACACCCTGGGAGCCGGCGTCAGCTCGGTCGAGATCCGGGTTCTCGATCCGATGGGGAACGAGGTCGGGAGGCTGCCGGGACCGGCGGGACCTGCCGGAAATGTGGTCCGGATCCCGGTCCAAAAGCTCGCGAGCGGGGTATACCTCGTACGCGTCCAGGCCACGGCGTCCGGGGGGAGCGATGTCGTTTTCGCGAAGTTCGCGGTTGTCAGATAGGCCGCCCGAGGGCTATAATTGATTGTGTGGCATGTGGCTTCTGCCCGGTGCCCGAGGATCGAAAACCTGACCATTCGCCGTTTCGCAGTCCCCATCGTGGCCTTCGCGGCCATCCTGTCGTTCCCACGGGTGACCCAGGCCGCCTCGGTCCTCGACTTCCAGCACGAGACCCCGGAAGAGATCCTCCTCGCGCAGCGCGCGATTTCCGATTCGATCGTACCGCCGCCTCCGGATCCGGGCCAGGCGGTGCTGTCTGCCGCGGAACCCGCTCCGGAAAAGCGCCGCTCGACGGGGGCCGCGTTCCTCATGAACCTCGCGATCCCCGGGGTGGGACACCTCTACGCGGGCCACAAACGCGGCTTCGTCAATCTCGGGCTCGAGGCATTTGCCTGGGCCGCCTATCTCTACTACCACGACCGCGGGAAGACGAAGGAGAAGGAGTTCGAGGGCTACGCCGACCAGCACTGGAGCTATCAAGCGTGGATCGACAGCTGCCAATGCTCGGGCTCGCCGGAGGACAGCCTGATCCTCCGGTTCCGGGACACGAACCGGCAGCAGTACTACGAGGACATCGGGAAGATCTCGACCTATTGGGATGGATGGGACAGCCAGGACAACCGGAACTTCTACCGGGGGATCCGCGCCCACAGCAATAATTTCTTGAAGAACGCCAACTATGCCGTCGCAGGGGCGTTCGTGAATCGCGTCGTGAGCGCGGTGGATATTCTGCGCCTCATGAAGCGCCAGACCCGCGCCGTCCTCGGCAAGGATGCGCAGCTTCGATTCCGCGTCCGCACCAAACCGTTCGCGAGGGAGAATGCCGTCGGCCTGGAAATCACCAAGCGCCTGTAGGGCTCTCGGGTTCACGCTCGCCGCCGTCGCGATTGCTCTGACGGCGGCTTCATCCACGGGGGCCGAGCCCCGCGCGGGCGCGGAACCCCGCGCGGGCGCCGAAACCCGCTTGGTCGCCGAGACCCGCGCATGGACCCCGCTCGCCGATCTCTACGCGGCCCGGCAGCTCGCAAGCGACCCGCTGGCGCATGCGGTCCAGCCCCCGCCCGAGGCGGAGCCTCAAGCCGCCGCCGCGACGGAAGAGGGAGCCCCGGGATCCAAGAATCCCCGTA
>JACQPZ010000223.1 GCA_016207265.1 Candidatus Latescibacterota bacterium
CCGGCCGGCGCCATGAGCCTGGCCGACGAGGCGCGCCCGCTCCATCGGGGATACTACCGGCGGGTCGAAGTCGCGTTCGTGCTCGCCCTGGCGTTCCACGCCGGGGTCTTCGCGGTCGCGCCGCCGTACGTGCCTCGCCCGTATCGCCTCCGCGAACCTCCGCTCAAGCTCGTGAGCGCCTCCGTCGTGGGAACCGGGGAGGCGGAGGCTCCGTCCCCACCCGCCGCGGCCGCGCCGACGGTCGCGTCCCGCGCGGGGGCATTCATCACGGAGCAGCTCGAGCCCGCGGCGTCCGTGCAGACGCCTCCGTCGGGCCCGCGGGCGTCGCACCCGGAAGGCGGCGGGTCCGCCGGGTCGGGTCCCCAGAGCGATGCGGGAGAAGTAGCGCCGCCGGTGTTCTACGCGTTCGATACGCCGCCTCGAACGACGCGGCGCGTCGTGCCGGAGTATCCGGCATCGGCGCGGGCCCACGGGGCCGAAGGGACCGTCGTACTGAACGTGAACATCGACGAGCGCGGCCGCATCATGCGGGTCTGGGTCGCGCAGTCGTCGGCGCCGGAGCGTCTGATCCAGGCCGCGATCGACGCCATCTACCAATTCGAATTCTCCCCGGGATCCGAGCACGGACACCCGGTCAAGTGCACGGTCGCGGTCCCGTTCAATTTCAGCTTGAATACGAGTATGTAAGCAATTGGGGGGTAACAAAATGGAAGAGTCGATCCAGATCTCAGGAGCCGCCCCGGCGGAATTGCCGCCGGCCGGGCCGCCCATGTCCGCGATCCAGACGCTCGTGGGCGTGTTCACGAAGCCGAAGGCCGTGTTCCAGGCACTGAGCGACCGCCCCCGCGTCCTCGCTCCGATTCTGATCCTTGTGGCCGTTCAGGCTGTGCTCGGCATCGTGCTCGTGCAGAGCGGAGTTCTGGCGAACGACGCGATCGCGAGGCTCGAGGCGCAGGGGAAGCCCCAGGAGGCGATCGACGCGGTGCAGCAGGTGTTCGAGAGCCCGGCGCGGTTCGCCCTCGGCGTCGTCGGGCCCGTCCTGGGAGTCGGGTTCTCGCTTCTCGCGGGCGGCTTCCTGCTCTACTTCATGGCCAATCTCATGCTCGGCGCGCGGCTTCGATTCCGCCACTACGTCTCGATCGCCGCCTACGGAGGCGTCGTGGCGATCGTGGATCAGGGGGTGCGAACCGCGCTGGGAGTCACACGCGGCACGCTGAGCGTCCGCCTCGGCGTGGGCGCGTTCCTCGCCGACTCGCCCGGCCTTCTCCTTCGCGTGCTCGACTCGGCGACCGATCCGCTCCTGCTCTGGGCGTTCGCGGTCGAAGCGCTCGGGGTGGGAGTCATGGCGAGGAAGACCTTCGGCTTCGGCGTCCTTGCCGTCCTCCCGGGGTTCCTCATCCTTCTCCTTGCTTCGTCGCTTCAGGCGTGACCATGGCCGAGGATGGCGGAAACATCCCCGCGACGCTCGGCGTAGGGGTGAGGTCACGGCCGACCATGGGAGGTGAAACGATGACGGAAGCGGACACGGTGCCCGGCGGACGGGCGGCTGTTTCTCTCGGCGCGGTGGTTCTTGCAGTCTGGATGGCTGCCGCCGCCGCCTCGGCGCAGGAGGGTGCGGCCCCGCCCGATACGGGCCGGTCCGCGATCGCGGCTGCCGCCGGAGGCGGGGAGCGCTGGAGTCTCGCGCGCTGCGTCGCGACGGCGCTCGAGCGGAACGTGGATGCGCGTTCCGCGCACGCACGAACCGTTCAGGCGCGGGGCGGGGCGCTCGGCGCGTGGGGCGGGGTCCTCCCGACCATCTCGGCCGGATTGGTGTACGGCTATCAGATCCCCGACAAGCAAAGCTCGGTCTTCTTCGTGGACAGCTTGGCGTTCCTCACGAAGCGGCGGCAGCAGGAAGGCGCTTCCGCGGGCGTCGAGGCGAACCTCCTGAGCCTTCCTTCGTGGAGTGAAAAGCGCAGGCAGGACCACCTGCGGGCGGGGGCCGTGGAGTCCGAGGCGGAGGCACGCAACGGGGTCGTCTACGCCGTGAAGCAGCAGTACTTCGAGCTCCTCAAGTCGGAACGGCTGGCGGAGGTGTCACGCGAATCGGAGCGGCTCGCGCGCGACGAGGAGGCCCGGGCGGAGGCGCTCTTTCAGGTGGGAACGGTCGCGCGGGGGGACGTGCTCAAGGCGCGGGCCCGCCGGGCGCAGACGCAGCTCGATCGGATCCGCGCCGAAAACCAGGTCGAGATCCAGCGGTCGAGGCTCAAGCAGGTCCTGGGGCTCAAGCCCGAGACGGCGCTCGAGATCGAGGGTCTCCTGGACGAGACGATCGCGGTCCCGGACTCGGCGAGCGCCGTGGAGCGGGCGTTGAAGGAGCGCCCTGAGCTCGGCCGCGCGGGCGCGGCCGAGCGGGCCGCCCGCGCGGGGCTGTTCGGCGCGCGCGCGGCGCGGTTGCCTCAGATCTCGGGGGCGCTCAGCGTGGACCGGACGAAGTACACGAACCGCCTCGAGCAGCTCGGCGTCGCGGAGTTCGACGACACGCACTACGCAACCGTCTGGCAGGGGCAGGTCCGTCTCAGCCTGCCGATCTTCGACGGATTCGCCCTCGAAGGCGGAATGAAGTCGGCCAAGGGCGCTCTTCTCGAAGCGGAGGCGCAGCGCCGCCAGCGGGAGCTCGACGTGGCCGTCGAGGTGCAGCAGGCGTGGCTCTCGCTCCGAGAGGCCGTCGAGCGGATCGGCGTGGCCAAGGAGGGTCTCGCGTCCGCCGAGGAGGATTACAAGTTCTCAAAGGGCCGGTACGATCTCGGCGCGGGGACCATTCTGGACCTGCTCAACGCGGAGGTGAGCCTCGCACAGGCGAAACAGAGCTACGTGGAATCGCTGGCGGACGCGCACGTCGCCGAGGCGGCGCTCGAACGCGCCGTCGGCGAGCGTCGCTACTAGATCGGACCGGGGGTCCCCATCCAATGAAGCCGCGCACGAAGCGAACGCTGATCGTGGGAGGGGGAGCCGTTCTCCTCCTTCTGATCGTGATCGCCAATGTTTCGAAGGGGAAGGGAGGCCGGCTCGGCGTCCAGGCCGAGCCGGCGAAGACCGGGCAGATCTCCTCGACGGTCCGCGCCCCGGCCAAGGTGCAACCCGAGACGATGGTCAAGCTGAGCGCCAACGTCATGGGCGAGGTCGTGCGGCTGGCCGTGAAGGAGGGGGATCCGGTCCGCAAGGGGCAGTTCCTGCTCCAGATCGACGACGCGCAGTACCGCGCGCAGGTGCGGCAGGGGCGGGCGGCGTTCGACGGGGCGCGCTCGACGCTCCGGCTCTCGGAGGTGTCGCTCGAGCAGTCCGAATCCCAACTGAAGCGGAAGGAGGCCCTCTTCGAGCAGAAGCTCGTCTCTCCCGAGGAGCTGGAGGTCGCGCGCACCCAGCGGAACGTGGACCGGGCGCGGGTCGACGCGAATCGGGAGGAAATGACCCGGGCCGAGGCCGCGCTCCAGAGCGCCGAGGACAATCTCAGGAAGACGGTCTTCAGCGCCCCGATCGACGGCACGGTCACCCAGCTCAACGTCGAGCGCGGGGAGATCGTCATCGTCGGCACGATGAACAACCCCGGCACGGTGATCCTCACGGTCGCGGACCTGAGGCGCATGAAGGTCGAAGCGGACGTGGACGAGACCGACGTCGCCTCCGTGCGCCTCGGCCAGACGGCGACGATCAAGGTCGACGCCCTTCCCGATACCAGCCTCACGGGGCGCGTCGTCGAGATCGCGAACTCCCCGAAGGTCTCGGAGCTGGGGACGCAGGAGCAGCAGACCAATTTCGAAGTGGACGTGATGATCGACGATCCGCCCGCGTCGCTCCGACCGGGCATGACCGCGGACGTGGAGATCAAGACCGCGACCAAGGCGGGCGTGCTCACCGTTCCGATCCAGGCGGTCGTGGTCCGGACAGCCGAGGAACTGGAGAAGGCGGCGCAGGGTTCAAAGCGGTCGCGGGGGGCCGCGAAGAAAGAGCCGGCCGCCGCGGCGGGCGGAGATACCTCGGGGGCGCCCGCGAAGAAGGACGAGGAGATCCGCGGCGTCTTCGTCATGGTCGGCGACGAGGCGAAATTCCGGAAGGTGCGGACCGGAATCGCCAGCGATACCGACATCGAGGTGTGGGGAGATCTGAAATCCGGCGAGAAGGTCATCACGGGTCCCAACAAGACCCTCCGGACCCTCAAGCCGGGCGGTAAGGTCAAGATCGAGGAGCCCAAGAAGAAGGAAGGGAAGCGGTGAACGAAGCGGCCTCCCGCGACGGGACGCTCATTGAGCTGGCGGACATCCGGAAGACCTACCTCATGGGTCTCAACGAAGTGAACGCGCTCGACGGCGTCTCGCTCCGGATCGGGAAGGGAGAGTACCTCGCGATCATGGGGCCGTCGGGTTCGGGGAAGTCCACGCTCATGAACATCATCGGATGTCTCGACACGCCGACCAGCGGGTCGTACCGGCTCGGCGGCCTAGAGATCCGAGACCGTGAGGACGACGAGCTGGCCCGGATCCGGAATCAGGAAGTGGGATTCGTGTTCCAGACGTTCAACCTCCTCGCCCGGGCGGACGCGCTCCACAACGTGGAGCTCCCGCTCATCTACGCCGGACGATCGAAGAAGGAGCGCCGGGAGCGGGCCCGGGAGACGCTCGGGCTCGTGGGACTCACCGATCGGATGCACCACCGTCCCAACGAGCTTTCGGGCGGGCAACGACAGCGCGTGGCGATCGCCCGCGCCCTCGTCAATCACCCCTCCATCGTCCTGGCGGACGAGCCGACCGGGAACCTCGATTCCAAGACGGGCCAGGAGATCATGTCCTTGCTCGACGAGGTTCACCGCCGCGGAAACACGGTCATCCTCGTCACGCACGAGGAGGACATCGCCGTCCACGCCCGGCGCGTGATCCGTCTCCTCGACGGCAAGGTGGAGAGCGACCGCGCCTCGGCCCGGGCCGCCCCGGCTCCACCCGGGCCGTGAACGCCGCACCGGGGCCGGCGCGCGAGCGCTGGGCCTCGCTGGGAGAGAACCTCCGGATCGCGGTCGACGCCCTCCGCGCGAACAAGATGCGCTCCATCCTCACGGTCGTCGGGAACGTCGTCGCGGTCATGTCGGTGATCGCGGTGGTCGCCGTGATCGACGGCATGAACACGTACGTGAGCGAGAAGGTGCTCGAGCAGGGCCTCAAGGTCGTCTACGTGGACAAGTTCGGCCTCATCACGAACGAGGACGAATGGCGGGCGGCGCTGAAGCGGCGAGATCTGACCATCCTGGACGCCGAGGCGCTGAAGCGCCTGTCGCGCACCGCGGACGAGGTCGTCGCCCAGGCTGAGACCGTAAAGCGCGTCCGTCATGGGAAGGTGGAGCTTCAAAACGTTCGGATCCTCGGCATGACGGAAGGATACGAATCCGTCGGCGACTACGAGCTCGATCAGGGGCGCGCGCTGGACGAGGACGACATCGGGAAGCGTCGTTCGGTCTGTCTCATCGGCTCGGAGGTCGCGAAGCAGCTCTTTCCGGTGGTGGACCCGATCGGCCGGACGGTCCGCGTCGCCGGGTACGAGCTTCGCGTCGTGGGGACGGTTGCCGCGCGCGGGAACGTCCTGGGGCAGAGCCAGGACAACTTCGTGCTCCTCCCGCTCGGGCAGTATCAGAAGATCTTCGGCTCCCGGGAATCGATCACGATCCTCGTGAAGGCGCGCCCCGGCGTCGACCTCGAGAGAACCGAAGACGAGGCGCGCGTGATCCTCCGCGCCCGCCGGCACGTGCCCATCGGGAAGCCCGACGATTTCGCGATCACGACGTCCGAGACGTACATGACCCTCTACCAGAAGCTCACGCGCGGCATTTTCGCCGGGACCATCGGTCTGGTGGCGATCTCGCTCCTGGTCGGCGGCATCGTGATCATGAACATCATGCTGGTCGCGGTCACCGAACGGACGCGGGAGATCGGGATCCGGAAGGCCCTCGGCGCGCGTCGGAGCGACCTCTTGGCCCAGTTCCTGAGCGAGACCATCGTGCTCTCCTTCTTCGGCGGCCTCCTCGGCGTCCTCGCGGGCATCGGGATCTCGTTTCTCATCCGTGTGGCGACCCCGCTTCCCGCCTCGATCCAGCCGTGGTCCGTCGCGGTCAGCCTGGTCGTGGCCTCCTCCGTGGGCCTCTTCTTCGGCGTCTATCCGGCCACCCGGGCGGCCCGTCTGGATCCGATCGTGGCGCTCAGGCAGGAGTGACCGGTGGCGATCGACGTCCGCGAGGGGATCGGGATCGCCTTCCAGGCCATCCAGACGAACAAGCTTCGGTCCTTCCTGACGGTGCTCGGCGTGATCATCGGCGTCACGAGCATCATGGCGATCGTCTCCATCATCGAAGGCCTGAACCGCGACATGAAATCGCAGATCGCGGCGATCGGATCGGACGTCCTCTACATCCGACCCTTCCGTCCCGGCGCGTTCGTGGGCGGATTCCCGGACAGCCTCAGGCGGCGCAAGTGGTTCACGATCGAGGACGCGGAGGCGATCCGCCGGAGCTGCCC
>JACQPZ010000224.1 GCA_016207265.1 Candidatus Latescibacterota bacterium
CCGCCGTAAGTCTGCGCGTGCGTGAAGGGGCCCGAGGGTCCGGAATCCAGGACGCGCGCGACTCGCTCCGCGATGAGGATGCCCCCGATCGCGGCGTATCCCGCGCCCGCGCCTTTCCCAAAGACGACAATATCCGGGCAGGCGCGCCCGTCCTCGGGCCGCTCGCCGAGCCGCTGCCACGCGAAGAGCGATCCGACGCGACCGAAGCCCGTGAGCACTTCGTCCGCGATCCAGAGCGCGCCGCGCGCATCGCACTCGCGGCGGATCCGGGCGAGGTAGCCCGGGGGCGGAACGGGCGCGCCCAACCCGGCCGCGGGGATCGTCTCGAGGATGAGAGCGGCGACGTCACCCTGCGAGGGGTCGCCCTCGATCGCGTGAACGGCAGCGGCCTCGGCGGCCGCGCCACCCGCGCCCGCCCGCGCGGCCCCGATCGCGGCCTCCGCACAGGCGAGCGCGCATCCCGGAAACGTCAACCCCCGGAAGCACCGCACGCAGAACGCCGAGGGACCCACGGCGTGGGAACCGAGGAGCCCCTCGTAGGGGGCGCGTCTCGGGCCGTAGTCGCCGACCCAGAGCGCCGCGAGGGTCGCGCCGTGGTAGTGGCCGCGCAAGTGCGCCACGCGCGTGCGCTTCGGGCGCCCCGCCGCGGCCTGGTATCGCAGGGCCGCCTTCAGCGCGACATCGACGGCTTCGCTCCCCGAGGACGTGAACAGCACGCGGACGAACGGATGTCCTGCTTGGTCCAAAAGCTCGCGCGCGTACGCGACCGACTCCTCGCTCTCGAACGCGGCGGTGCGAGCGAAGGGAAGCCGGCCCGCGGCCGCGGCCATCGCTTGCGCGATGTCGGAGCGGCCGTAGCCCAACTGGACGCAAAATGCGCCGGAGATCGCGTCGAAGTAGCGGCGGCCATCGGCGTCCCAGACGTGGAGCCCTTCGCCCCGGACGAGCGTGGGGCGGGCGTGGGCCGGTGGTGAGGGTGTAGGGCCGGAGGGCGCCGGCCCGCCGGGCGCATGCCGGGAGGGGCCAGGGTCGATAGGAGCGGAGTCGGGGTTGTCGGAGCGTGGAGCCTTCACGGCGCCGACAATGCCAGCGCCGCCGCACGAAGGCTAGCCCGAGTTCGCGACGCGCGCGGCGGCGCGCTCCAACGCCGAAAGTTGAGACGGCGCGAGACGGAGGGTCGAGGCGAGAAGGAGGCAGGCCTGAGCGCGCGAGAGGGACTTCGCCGACTGGGCCAGGGACCCGAATCCGGGATCCAGGAGCGGCTTCACCTTCACGGGCGGAACCTTGGGCGCGGCATGTCGCACTCGCTTCCCCTGCGCGCGGGCGGCCCTCGCGGCTCGCGCCGCGCGTGCGGCGGCTTCCTTCTTGAGCTTCGCCGTCTCGGCCAAGGCGATGGAGCGCGCTTCCTTCTCGGCCGCCGCCGCGGCCTCCGGTCCGGCGAATTCCCGGTTGAAGTCGCGCGAGAGATGCTCCGCCGCGATCCGCGCGAGACTCCGTCCGCTCGCGGCCCGGCGATCCAGGCACCGCAGCACCAGCTCGAGCGCCTGCGAACGGCTGATGTGATCGCCCGCCCGCTCCCGCGAGCGCGTTCTCGAATCCACGATTCCGGAATCCACGAGCGCGTCGAGCTTCGAGTCGAAATCGTCCTTTGTGAACGGCGTCCCGAGCTGGAAGACGCTGACGAGCGCGCCGTAGAACGATTCCCTCGATATCGTGGCATCCGGCTCGAAGCGCGCCTTCGAGCCGGTCATCACGCCGTCTTTGATCGCGGCGAGGACGTACCGGGATTGCCAGGTCCCCGGCTCCAGATCCTCGAAGCGAACGACGCGGCTTTCCAGGAACGCGATAGGATCGACCGTGTGGGGGACCACCGTTTCCGTCTGCTCCTCTCGGGGATCGAACTCGCCGTCGGGATCGGAGATCTCCGTGTCCTCGTCGATCCGGGTTTGGCGGATCTCGAGATGGAGATGCGCCGCCGTCGCGCGGCCCGTGCGGCCCACGCGGGCGATCGGCTGGCCCGCGCCCACGATCTCGCCTTTCTTGACGAGCACCGACCGCGGCGCGAGGTGCGCGTAGAGCGAGTAGACGACCTCGCCGTTCGGCAGCGTGTGGCGAATCACCACGCGGTTCCCCCACCCCGTCCGCCACTTGTAGGACGTGCGATAGCGCGTGCCCCAGCGATACGTGCGCTTTCCGTCCACGATCGTGGGGAGCTTGATCTTCTGGGCCTTGCGGACCTTGACGAGCGCGTTCGCGTCGCTTACCTCGACGACGCCTGCCGCAATCGAGCGCACGGCGCTTCCACTCCGCCCGTTCGAGAGATCGACCCCGTAATGGACTCGCGGAACCTTTCGCCTGCGGCTCTTCCTGACGGCGAGATAACGGTCGGATATGTAGTATCCCGCGGCTTCCGATGCCGCCGGCTTCGTGCAGTCCAGCTCGTCCCCGACCGGATAGACGAAGGCCGACGCCACGGGAGGCGGTGATTCATCGGCGAGGGCCAAAGGGATGGCCGACGGAAACGATACGAGCGCCGCGAGCGCGAGAGGGAGCGTCGACCGATACGGGAGCCCCAGCGTCGACCGATACCGGAGCCCGAGCATCGACTGACGGCGGAGCGCGGACCGATACCGGAGCGGCGCCTGCACTCGCGCTAGTCCTCCGTCGGGGCGGCGTCGTTCCGAGGCAGCCCGAAGCGGAAGGTCCAGTCCAGGAGACGCCTGGCTTCCGCGAATCGGAGTCGGTTGCTCGGCGCGCCGAGCAGCACCGCCGTCACCTCGGAACCCGAAGGGGTCTCGACGAGCGTCGCGAAGCAGTATCCGGCCTCGTTGATGAAGCCGGTCTTGCCGCCCGTGACGCGGAACTTGCTGCGCAGGAGTCGGTTTGTGTTCACGAGCCGATGGAGCTTCCGGTTCGACGTGAACGTATAGGTCTGCTTCTGCATCATCGCTCCGACGATCGGGTTCGCCGCCGCGGCGCGCAGGAGCGTGGCGCACGCCTGGACGGTCGCGACGTTCTGCTCGCTCAACCCTGTCGGCTCGACGAAATGCGCTCCTGAGAGCCCCATCGACTCCGCGTGCGCGTTCATCCTCCGGACGAACTCCTCGCGCGGGACGCCGCACGTGCGCACGAGCGCCTTCGTCGCGACGTTGTCCGAAGACATGATCGCGGCGTGGAGGAGGTCTCGAACCGTGATCTCCTCGCGCGGACGGATGTGCGAGCGGCTGGAGCGCCTCACGTCCTCGGGCGCGATCTCGACGACGCGGTCGAATTCCGGGTTCGTCTCGAAGAAGACGAGCGCCGTCATGAGCTTCGTCAGGCTCGCGATGGGGAACGGCCGCTCCGGATTCTTCTGGAAGAGCACCCGGTTGTTGGTCGCGTCCACGACGTAAGCCGCCTTGGCATGGAGCCTCGGGATCCCGTTCCGTGTCACCTGGGGAAGCGCGAACGCGGCCTGCCTCCGGGAGCGCGTGCGGGACCGGCGCTTGGTCTTGGTCGGCGTCGCCTTGGTGGGGGCCTTTGCTCCGGATGCAACGGTAGTCGCACGGGCGGCCGCCGAGGATCCGGCGGCTGCGGCCCGACCGGCTGACACGGGAAGCGCGAGCGCTGCGATCAGCGCCGCCCGCAGTGCGATCGGAATAATGAATCGGGAACAGGTCATAGAGTTGGCGGCCCTCGTCCGTGGGTGTCCCTGGAAGCTCAGCGAAGGGGACAACGCGATGTCCCCTCCAGGGTTATCGGACTGGGCACCCCGATATGTAGCGAAAAGAGAAGCGACCCGACCACTGGAGGCGTGGCGGACGGCGCATGCTAGCACGCCTTCAGCCCCCGATCCCCCGGAAAAAGGGAGGGGCGGGTGGGCTCGAACGGTCCTCGATGGGCTCGAACCGTCCGATGGAAACTCCCACCCGCCGCCGCAGAACTTTTGGGCGCGTTCTAGTCGTCGTGCCCGCCGGGGCTTCTACTGCCCGCCGGCTCTAGTCGTCGTCCCGGTCGCGGTCCGCGCCGCCCGCGCGGCGTCCTCTCAGATCCGCGCGCAGGTCGCGGATCTGCCGCTCCAAGCGCGCCAGATCGTCGTCGCGCAGCCGGGAGAGCTGCTCCTGGATGTCCCGCAGCTGCTGGGCAATATCGTCGTGGCCGCGGCGGAACATCTCCATCCGCATCGCCCGGTCCGGGCCGCCACGTGGCGTCCGCATCCGGTACGTCGAGGGCGGCACGGAGAATTCAAATTCGTCGGGGCGTGAGCCGACGGTGACCGTCACCGTTTTGCGCGACCCTTCGCGCCAGAGCGAAACCGAAACCTTGGACTCGGGCTCGAGCGCCCGCACGACGTCGATGAGATCCGAGGGATCCGTGGTCGGCTTGCGGTCGACCTCCAGGATCACGTCACCCTTCCTGATGCCCGCGTCATCGGCGGGACTTCCGTCCTCCACCGTGCTCACGAGCGCTCCCTCGACGGAACCGGGAATGCTCTTCGCGCGGCGGAGCGAGCTGTTCAGGCTCTGTACCTGGACGCCCAGGTAGCCGGCGTCGGAATCGCGGTCGGCGTCCTCCATGGCCCGTTGGATCTTCTTCTCGACCTTCCTCTCTACCTTCTTCTTGCCGTCTTCTCCCTGTGCCCAGGAGCCGGAGGTGGTCCAAGCGAGCCCCACTCCTGCCACCATGAGAGCGGCGATGAACGGCCTCAATCTGTGGAACCTCATCGATGACCTCCTTGCGGGACAGGGACTTAGGCGGCCACCTCGGGCCTCACGGAGCACTACCGCCCAAAGGCGGCGAAAGTTCCATGCGTTGGGGCCGATTAGCGGGGGATGGAACCGGTCGGGGTGGCCGAGGCGCACCCCCAAGCCGCTCAGCGACTCGGGAGCATCCGGAAGCTCGCGCACCCCTTGCCCAGAGCGCCCATCTTTCCGCACGAGGAGAGTAGCGCGGGGCTCAGGTCCCGAACCTTGAAATCGCCGCGCTCCGGATCGCAGAACATGGGGTCCGCGACGAGGGTGTTCG
>JACQPZ010000221.1 GCA_016207265.1 Candidatus Latescibacterota bacterium
AAGCCCGTGCTCGATCCCGATCCAGCCCGATACCTGCACCGCGTGAAGCGGAAGATCCGCCGCGATCCGAGCGACCGCTTCGGGGGGCTCGGCCGCGAACACCCCGACCAACGGCGCCCCCGCCGGGATCGCCCCCGCGGGGCTCGCCCGAGCGATCTCCAGAACGCGCTCCCTGGAGACCCGTCGCGGGCTGTCGGTCAGGACCACGCCGAGGTAGTCGGCTCCCGCGCGGGAAGCCGTCACGGCGTCTTCCGGAGTCGTGATGCCGCAGATCTTGATCCGGGTTCTCACGACCCGGGTGCCCGCTTGGGCGCCGCGTCGAAGAGCGCCGCGAACGCCGCTTCGACCGATTCCGCGCGGAGGAGCGTCTCTCCGATGAGCACTCCGTCCGCGCCGACGCGTTCCAGCTCGCGCATCTCTTCGCGCGTGCTGTATCCGCTCTCGGCGATCCGGACGCGGTCGGCCGGAATGAGCGGAAGGATCGTCGAAGCATGATTCCTTCGCAGAGCGAGGGTGCGCAGATTGCGATTGTTCACGCCGATCGCCCCATCGAGACCCAGGGCGGCATCGATCTCGCTCCGGTCGTGGATCTCGACTAGGATCTCGAGGCCGATCTCCCGGGCGAGCGCCGCATAGTCGCAAAGCTGGGGCCGGCTCAGGAGGGACACGATGAGGAGCGCCGCGTCGGCGCCGTGAGCCCGGGCTTCGTAGAGCTGCCGCTCGTGGACCACGAAGTCCTTGAGCAGCACGGGGAGCGACACCGAGTCGCGCACCCGGGCCAGGTGCTCGATCGAGCCGTGAAAGCGAAGCGGCTCGGTCAGCACCGACACGGCGTTGGCGCCCAGCCGCTCGTACTCCGCGGCGATCGCGGCGGGATCGTAATCGCGCTTCAGCGTTCCGGCGGAGGGTGAGGCCTGCTTCGCTTCGGCGATGACGCGAAGGGGTTCTCCGGCAGGGCGTCGCAGGGCCGCCGCGAAGGGACGGCCGTCGCCGAGACGTGCTTCGGCGCGGCTCCGAAGCTCCGCCGTGGGGACGTGGACCGCCTCGCGGTCCAGCCGCTCCTTCCGCTCCCGGGCGATGGTGGTGAGGAAATCACGGCTCATGACGCGTCGAACCCCCGGCGGGCGAGGAACCCCCGGCTCATTCGGCGCCGACCTTGCGGGAGAGCGCGACGAAGCGGCCGAGCACGTCCATCACCCGGCCCGAATCGAGCTGCTCCGCTGCGAGGAGCGCTCCCTCCCCGATCGTCGGGGCGGCGCCCGAGATCCACAGGGCCGCGGCCGCGTTCAGGACCAACGCGTCGCGCCTGGGGCCGCGCTCTCCGGAGAAGAGCGCCCGGATCATGGCCGCGTTCTGGGCGGGGTCGCCTCCGCGGAGCGCGCGCGCGTCGGCCGGCGGAAGCCCGATCGACCGCGCCTCGACCGCCCGGGCTGCGCCGACCCCGTCCGCGCCGGTCTCGACGGCCACGTTCCCATCCTCGAGGGAAAGCTCGTCGAGCCCGCCAGCACCGTGCACCACGAGCCCGCGGCGGACGCCAAGCCGGGAGAGAACCTCCGCGACCATCGGCACGCTCTCCCGCTCGGGAACTCCCACGAGCTGATGTGTGGCGTGGGCCGGATTCGCGAGGGGGCCGAGCCAGTTGAAGAGGGTCCGGATTCCCAGCTCCGCTCGGGCCCGCGCCACGTGCCGCATCGCCGGGTGGAATCGGCGCGCGTTCAGAAACGTGAACCCGGTTTCCTCCAGAATGCGCGAGGCGCCCAGGGGTCCCAGATCGATCGCCGCGCCGAGCGCTTCGAGGACGTCGGCGCTTCCCGACCGGCTCGAGACCGATCGGTTGCCGTGCTTCGCGACCGGAACGCCCGCGGCGGCGGCGACCAGGGCCGCCGCCGTCGAGATGTTGAACGTGTGGGCTCCGTCGCCTCCGACCCCGCACGTGTCGAGGATCGTCTCGCGCCCGCACGGGAATGGAACCGCCTCGACTCGGAGGGCCTCGGCGCCCCCCAGAAGCTCCTCGGCCGTCTCGCCGCGCTGCGCCATGGCAGCGAGGAACGCGGCGATCTCGGCGTCTCCCGACTCCCCGCGCACCATCGCGCGCACGGCCCCCCCGCACTCCTCGCGGCTCAGTCGCTCGCCGCGGAGAAGGCGGGGCAGAAGCTCCCGGATCATCGCGCAGCTTTGGTGGCGCGGTCCGGCAGAAGCCGCAGGAAGTTTCGGAGGAGATCCTTGCCCGACGTCGTGAGGATCGACTCGGGATGAAACTGGACGCCCCAGGTCTCGTGGTCCCGATGACGGATCGCCATGATCTCGTTCTCGGGCGTCCAGGCCATGATCTGGAGCGTATCGGGGAGGCCTTCCCGGGCCACGATGAGCGAATGGTAGCGGGTTGCCTGGAAGGGATTGTCCACGTCGAGGAAGATCCCGCGTCCCGTGTGGATCACCGCGGAGGTCTTCCCGTGCACGAGCCGCTCCGCGCGGACCACCTTCCCCCCGAAGACCTCTCCGATGCATTGGTGTCCGAGGCAGACACCGAGAATCGGGACCTTTCCCGAGAGCTTCCGGATGACCGCGCAGCTGATCCCGCCGTCGGCGGGACGGCCCGGCCCCGGCGAGATGACGATCGCCGAGGGCTTCCGCTTCACGATCTCATCGGCCGTGGCCTCGTCGTTTCGGACGACCTCCGGAATCTCGCCCAACTCCCCGAGATACTGGACGAGGTTCCAGGTGAAGGAGTCGTAGTTGTCGATGAGCTGGATCATGACTCGAACCCCCTCGCCGCGAGCCGCACGATCATGACTCGAACCCCCTCGCCGCGAGCCGCACGGCCTCCTCCATCGCCTGCCCCTTGCTGCGCGTCTCGAGCCACTCGGCCCGCGGATCCGAGTCGGCCACGATGCCGGCGCCGACTCCGAGATGGATCTTCCCCCGCTCGAACGCCGCCGTCCGGATCGTGATGCAGAAATCCGCGTTCCCGTGGAAATCGAAATAGCCCACGGCGCCCGCGTAGGCGCCGCGCCGCGCGGGCTCCATGCTCTCGATCAGCTCCATGGCGCGCTTCTTCGGCGCTCCGCTCACCGTTCCCGCGGGAAAGCACGCCCGCACGATATCGAACGGGCTCAGGCCGTTCCGCGCCTCTCCTTCGACCTGGCTCACGAGGTGCATCACGTGCGAGTAGCGTTCCACTTCCATGAAGCTCGTGGCCTCCACGCTCCCGACGCGCGCGATCCGGCCGAGGTCGTTCCGCCCCAGGTCCACCAGCATCACGTGCTCGGCGCGGTCTTTCTCGCTCCCCAGTAGCTCCCGCTCCAGCGCCTCGTCCTGGGCCCGCGTCGCTCCCCGCTGGCGGGTGCCCGCGATGGGGCGGAGCGCGACCTTGGACCCAGAGACCCGCACGAGGATCTCGGGCGACGAGCCCGCGAGGGAGCGTTCGCGGAATCGGAGAAAGAACATGTACGGCGAGGGGCTCAGGATCCGAAGCGCGCGGTAGACGTCGAACGGACTCACGGGGGTCTCGGCGTCGAGCCTGTGGGCCAGCACGATCTGAACCGCGTCGCCCGCCCGGATGTGCTCCTTGGCCTTCTCTACCGCGTCTTTGTAACGCGCCTCTCCAAAGTTGCTTGTAAAGGATACCTCGCCTGAATTCGAGAGCGCGTGATGGGGGACCGGCGGGAGCCCGCGCAGGCGCGCGATCATCTCTTCGATCGTGGAGACCGCCTCGCGGTAAGCGCGCTCGGGGTCCTTGTCCGGGCGGCTGTTCACGACGAATCGAAGCCGATGCCGGAAGCTGTCGAAGATCAGCACCAGCTCCGGAAAGACGAAGTGGAGATCGGGGTGTCCGAGATCGTCGGGGAGCCCCGACGGGAGCCTCTCGAGGAATCGGACGTAATCGTAGCCGATGAGCCCCACAGCGCCCCCGCTGAAGGGCGGAAGGCCCGGTACGTCCGCCGCTCGGACCTCGGCCAGGAGGCCCTCCAGCACGGAGAGCGGATCTTTGCTCTCGACCCGCTCGACGCTCTCTCCTCGGCGGATCTCGACGGCCGTGCCCTTGGACCGGAACTCGACGTTCGGGCGGAACCCGAGGATCGAGTACCGGCCCCAGGTCTCTCCCCCTTCGAGGCTCTCCAGGAGAAACGCCGCGTCCCCCCGGTCCAGCTTCGTGAACGCGGAGACCGGGGTGTCCAGATCCGCGAGGATCTCCCGCGTCACGGGCACCAGATTGCGATCGCGGGCAAGGGAACGGTATTCGTCCAGGGTGGGGGTCGTCATCATCCTCCCGATGCGGCGCGCTTCCTCGCGGGCGGGGCCGTCGCTCCCGATCGAGCCGAATGCAGCAGCTCGCGCGCCTGTCGTCGCGTCGTCGCCGTGACTCTCGCTCCCGCGAGAAGGCGGGCGATCTCCTGTTCCCGTTCGTTCGGGCCCAGCGCCCGGACCGTCGTCCTCGTGCGGCCTCGGGCGCCCGACTTGACCACCTCGAAGTGGCGGACTCCCTGGGCGGCGATCAATGGA
>JACQPZ010000225.1 GCA_016207265.1 Candidatus Latescibacterota bacterium
CGCCTCATCCTCGAACGATTCCTCCTCCATCACATGACACCAGTGGCATGTGGAGTAGCCGACCGAGAGAAAAACCGGTCTTCCGAGACGCCGCGCCGAGTCGAATGCGTCGTCCCCCCAGGGATACCAATCGACCGGATTGTGGGCGTGTTGGAGGAGATAGGGACTGGACTCGAGAAAGAGCCGGTTCACGTATCGAGGAGACCCATCCGGATTCAGGTGGCGCGTTCGTGGTCGGTACTGGGGATTGCGAGCGCTCCACGCCTTCTCCAGCGCGGCGATCGACCGACGGTCGTACGCGGGCGCTCCCGGGGGCGGCGCTTTGAACACGCCCGCCGCTTCCGGGGGCGGTCCGTCCAACATGCCCGCGGTTTCCGGAGGCCCGCCCGCGGATCCCGCCGCGGCCTCGCCGCGAGCCTTCTCGCGAGGGCCCGATCGGGATCCGCACGACGATACAAAGAGGATCGCAGCGATCAGTACGATCCGGGCCACACCGAGGCTCACTTCTCTCCTTTCTTGCTCAACGCGATCGGCTTTCCGCCCACCTTGTGGAGGACGTGCGGCATGATGCCTTCATGCACATGGTGTTCCCTTCAATTGTGAACGACCCCCGCTGCGGATCCCCACATACCCGAGCCCGAAGAAGAGGAGAAGGAGAAATGGAACCGACATCGCGTGCCCCCCGCGCCACGCCGCCGCGGCCATCCAGGCGAAGCCCAACGCCAGTAGGACTTCGGCCCGCCCGCCCGGCGAGCGAGCGGGGGAGTAGGGCTTGAAATCGGAGCGCCTGCCTCCGTCGCCCGTCTTGGGAGTCCGCTCCCAGTCCCCGACGCGGCGTCGGAGACCCTGAAGCACCGCTCCCGTGTTGTTCCACGAAAGCCCGGCCCCGATCAGAAGCGCGGCCGCAAGATCGCGAAGGATCTGCCACCCGCGCGCGCCGGAGGCGATCCGTCCCGCGACGAGGAAGATACACACAGGGACGACGCCCGTGACGATGACGCCGACGTTGAGCGCGGCGGCGAGTCTGGGCGCCGTACCGGGGAAGGCCGTCGCGACCGGCAGGAGGAGCAGACCGGACAGGAGGAGAAGCGGATAGGCCGCGTTGCCGGTCAAGTGGAAGACGGCTTCCAGCTTGACGCGGACCGGCAGCGCGCTGCGCAGGACGGCGGGAAGCAGCTTCCGGGCGGTCTGGATCGATCCCCGGGCCCAGCGGCGTTGCTGCGATTTGACCGCCTCCACGTCGATGGGAAGCTCCGCCGGAGCGCCGACCCCCGACAGCGAGACGAACCGCCATCCCTGGAGCTGCGCGCGATAGCTCAAATCGAGGTCCTCGGTGAGCGTGTCGTGGGTCCAGCCGCCGGATGACTCGATGCATGACCGCCTCCAGACCCCGGCCGTGCCGTTGAAGTTGAAGAAGAGCCCTGATCTCATGCGCGCTTCGTGCTCCAGAAAGAAGTGGGCGTCCAGCATGACCGCTTGCGCCGCGGTTAGGAGCGAGCGGTCTCGATTCAGGTGCGACCACCGCGCCTGCACCATTCCGACGTCCGGGTCGTGGAAATGGGGAACAACCCGCTTCAGGAAATCGGGCTCGGGAACGAAATCGGCGTCGAAGATCGCGATCAGCTCTCCTCCGGCGCGCTCGAGGCCCGCCGCCAGGGCCCCCGCCTTGTACCCTGCGCGGCCGTCGCGATGGAGCACCGCGACGTTGACTCCCCGCGCGCGGTGTTTGGCCGCCGCTGCGGCCGCCCGCTCGACCGTCTCGTCCGTCGAATCATCGAGGATCTGGACCTCGAGGAGGTCCGCCGGATAATCCAGCGCCGCAACCGAGTCGATCAGACGCTCTGCGACCAGGCGCTCGTTGTAGAGCGGCAACTGGACGGTCACGCGGGGCCAGGCCGCGGGGATCGGCTCCGGGCGAATCGGCTTGCGGCGACGGCGCGCCCAGCGCCAAAGCGTGACGAACCGGTGCGCCGAATACGCCAGCAGAAGGCCCTGGGCCATGGCGAAGACGGCCGTGAGCGCCACGGCGGCCCATTGCGGCAAGGGACCTCCGTTCAGCAGCAGCCTCCGCCCGCGTAGTGCCAGGTCGGGGGCGTGACGATGAGGTCGCCGCGTCCCAGAGAGCGCAGGCGGCTCGCGGTCTTCCGGCACACCGAGAGCGGGACGTCCCGCAGGATGACGTGCCCGCGCCCGTCGTCAAGCATATCCTCCTCGCCGACATAGATCACGGTTTCGCCCGCGAAGACGCAGGCGCCGTCTTCCGGAACGGGCGTATGGACCGCGACCGCCTCGAGCGACTCGAGGAGGACGTCCTGCTCCAGGCCGTAGCGGCGGCGGTCGAGGACGCGATACGGACGCCGCGCCCGGATCTCGACCGTCCCGAATCCCGCTGCCACGATCCGTTGCACATAGCGCTCCAGCGTCAGCGCGCCGGAGAGACACGCCGCACGGAGCCGCTCGTCCGAGCGGAGACGCTCGGGGATCTCCTGCTCGCAGATCGGATCGGACAGGGCGAGCCTTCCCCCGGGTCTCAGCACGCGCGCGGCCTCGCGGAGAGCGCGGTCGAGATCCCCCTGCGTGAAGATGTTGAAGAGGCAGTTCTGCGCGACCAGATCGACGCGGCCAACGGGCAAGGGGATGTCCAGCGCGTCGCCGTCCAGAATCTCCACGAACTCCGCGCGGAACCACGGGTTCGAGCGCTCGGCCAGCAGGAGATTGGATCGCGCCTTCTCCCGCATCTCGGCGACGGGATCCAGAGCGATGACCGAGCGCGGGCGCCGCGTGAAATACGCGAACTGGAGGGCCTCCAGTCCGCCCCCGACGCCCAGATAGAGAACGTCCAACTCCGGCGAGAGGTCCTGGAAGTGGACCGTCGTCCCGCATCCATAGTTCATCGCCCGCATCTCCGACGGAATGGAAAGGCCGGGAAGGCGGAACGCCGGTCCGGGGGCGCAGCACAGGGAGGACTGAGGCTCGAGCGCCGCCTCCCGGTACAGGGCTCGGGTCGTGTCGTGATAGCTCATCGGCTCAACCCGCGCCACAAGATGGCGCCGAAGCAAGCGGCCAGAGGCAGTGTCACGATCCAGGCGAAGACAATCCTGTGTATCACATCCCACCGCGCCTCTCGGTGACGGCTCCCAGGCCGAACAGCGATCCCGTCGAGACGTGCGTCGTCGAGGCGGGAAGGCCGAATCGCGAGACGACCAGAATCCAGCTCACCAAACCTCCATCAAAAGCCCTGTGAGTTCGTCCGCAGTGGGTGGCCCGGGCGGGAGGAGCGCCGGGCTCGACCGCATCTCCATAACTACGGGAGTGGCGCCGGCCCTGTGACGGACGTTATCCCATACGCCAACCGCGGGAAGGAAGTCACTATCAAGGAGGTTCCCATGCGCACAATGTTTAGAGCGTTCGCACTCATTCCAATCCTCGCGCTCAGCTTCTCTACCGGCGCACGCGCGGACGAATC
>JACQPZ010000226.1 GCA_016207265.1 Candidatus Latescibacterota bacterium
CGCGGCCGGGAGGCCGTAGAGAAGTCGCCCCTTGCGGAACACGGGCGTCTCGGGAGAGTTCAGGTACTTCGGCGTATCGTCCGGAGCGATCGCGCGCGCGCCGAAGCCCGCGACTTTCCCCGAAGCCGCCGCGATCGGAAACATGACCCGGTTCCGGAACCGGTCGTAATGGCCGGTTCCCTCTCCGCGGCGCACGATGAGGCCCGCCTCCTCGAGGACCGCGGCCGGCATGAGCTTCCCCAGCGCCGTCGCGAGCGCGTCCCATCCTTCCGGGGCCCAGCCGATCTGAAAGCGCGTGCGCCACGGCTCCTCGAATCCGCGCCCGGCCAGATACTCGCGCGCTCTCCCGGCGGCCGGGGTGCCGAGGCTCGCCTGGAAGAAATCGCTCGCGAGCGCATTCGATTGATAGATCCGATCGAACGCCTCGTCCTTCGGCCCCCATTCCCGCTCGGGCAGCTCGATTCCGGCGCGATCCGCTAGCGCGTGGAGCGCTTCGGGGAATGAGAGCTTGTCCTTCTCCATCAAGAACGCGAAGACGTCGCCCCCCCGACTACACCCGAAGCAGTGCCAGATCTGCCGATCGGGCGTCACCGTGAAGGACGGAGTCTTCTCGGTGTGAAACGGACAGAGCCCCTTGAACGACCGCCCGGAACGGCGAAGCGGCACACGCTCGCCGATCAGTTGCACGATGTCGGTCGCGTCCCGGACCCGCTCGCGGACGTCGTCGCCGATCCGTCCGTTCACCGGATGCGTCCCCTCAATGGATTCGTTCCCTCATTCGTTCCGTCCGCCCCATTCGGTCCGCTCGCCCGTGTCTCACGCTCCTCACGCCAGATTCACGATCGTGACGCCCGTGCCCCCTTCGCCCAGCTCCCCCAGCCGAAACTCGCGGACGGAGGGCTGCTCCTTGAGCCAGCGCCTCACCCGCTCGCGCATGATCCCCTTGCCCTTCCCGTGGATGATCCTCGCGCTCTCGACGCCGCCCATCACCGCGTCCTCGAGAAACCTCTGGACCGCGAGAATGGCGTCATCGGGCTCGAGGCTTCGAACGTCGATCTCGCGTGGCACGTCTGGGATCTCGACCGGCTTGCGCTGCGCGCTCTGCTGCGCCGGGCCGGCGGAACCGCCCGCGCGGGCCGACGCCCCACCCGCGCCCGCATCCGACGGCGCGCCTACTCCCGGCCCCTCCCGGCGAAGCTGCGCCAGCGGGAGAACCGCGGTCGCCCCGCCGATCTTCACGCGAACGCGGCCGTCGTGATCGGAGCCCGAAAGGGCCACCCCCTCGGCCTGAAGCGCGGGCACGAAGATCCTCTCGCCTTCCTGCACCCGATCGACCGGGACGCCCCGTTCGGGCTTGGGCTCGGCGACCGTGTCGGCGTCGATCGCTTGGGAGACTTTCTTCGCGAGCCCCCGGGCTTCCTCCAGCGTCTCGGCACTCGCCTTTCGGTCCGCGCGGAGCCGCCGCCGATACTCGTCGATCTGGTCTTCGAGCTTCCGCAAAAGCTCCCGCCTCGCGTGAAGCTCCGCCTGCTTCCGCTCGCGGCGCTCGGCCTCGAGCTTCCCCAGCGCCGACCGAAGCTCCGTCTCCCGCTCGGCGAGCCGCTCCCTCGTGCGCTCAAGCTCCTCGCGCTCCGACGCGACCGCCGCCTTGAGGAGGCCCAGCTCCTCGATCAGGGCCCCCAGATCGCGCTCGCCGCGGGGCAGAAGCTCCCTCGCTCTCGCGAGCACGGCGCGGTCCATCCCGAAGCGCTCTGCAACTTGGATCGCGCGGCTCCGGCCCGGGATTCCGACCGTGAGCTGAAACCTCGGCTCCAGGGACTCCTCGTCGAAAGCCATCGACGCATTCCGCACGCCCTGCGTCTCTTGCGCGAACGATTTGAGCGCGCCGTGATGCGTGGTCGCAAGGCAGAGGGTCCGGCGCTCGAGCAGCCGCTCCAGGACCGCCTGCCCCAGCGCGGCGCCCTCCGTCGGGTCGGTGCCGGAACCCAGCTCGTCGAGGAGCACGAGGCTCCGGGACGTCGCGACCGAGATTGCCTCCGAGACCCGGCGCACGTGCGAGAGAAACGTGCTCACGTCCTCCATCAGCGATTGCTCGTCTCCGATATCGCAGACCACGTGATCGAGCCACGGAACCGCCGTTCCATCGGCGGCCGGAATCGGGAGTCCCGCCATCGCAAGAAGCGAAAGCAGGCCGACCGTCTTCACGGCGACGGTCTTTCCTCCCATGTTCGGCCCCGTGACGAGGAGCATGGGGCTCTCCGCCTGAAGCTCGAGATCGAGCGGAACCGGAGGCGCCTTAAGCTCGCCGCGCCGATGCCGCTCCACGAGAATCGGATGCCGGGCCGTGCGAAGCGCGAGCGTGCGCGCCTCCGTCAGATCGGGCAGAGCGCCGTTCACCGATTGGGCCCACGACGCGACGCCCTGCGCCGCGTCGAGCCGCGCGAGGTGGTCGAGATTTCGCGCGAGCGATTCCCGGTCGCGCCGCGCAAGGCCCGTCAGCTCGCGCAACACGCGATCCACCTCTCGCAGCTCATCGAGCAGAAGCTCCGCGAGCTGGCTGTTCGCCTCCGCCGCCTCGCGTGGCTCGAGAAATACCGTCGCCCCGCTCCCCGAGTGCCCGAGCGCCGTTCCCGGGATCTGGCGCCGCTGGGCCGCCGGCACGGCGACCGCGTAGCGGCCGTCCCGGATCGTGACGAAGCTCTCCGCGATCCCCAGCGACCGGACGATCGATTCGAGCTGCCGCGAAATCCGCTCCCTGAGCGAGCGGATCGAGCGCCGGATCCTCGTCAGATCGGCGCTCGCGTCGTCGCGCACCTCCCCCGACGGCTCGAGCGCCCTCCCCAGCTCGCGATGGAGGGCGGGCAGAGGATCGAGGGCCTGGAGAAGGCGCGCGAGCCCGCGGGCGCCCTCCCGCGGGCGGCGGGCCCAGGTGATGGCCGCGGCCGATTGATCGAGGAGGAGCCTGAGCTGCCAGAGTTCCTCGCCTCGGAGGGCCGCGTCCTCGATCTCGAGCTGGTCGAGCAGCGAGCGGACGTCGGGCGGAGCCGCCGCGGGCGGCTCGTCGGCCGTGCCCGCGAGCGAGAGAAGATCCCGATAGATCTCCTGGTCGGCCCGCGCGTCCTCGATGCACGCGTGCGGCCTGAGGCCGAGCACGCGATCCCGCCCTGGGGCGGAGCGCGCCCGCCCCGCGATCGTCGCGATGACGGCGGGGTATTCAAGAACCTGTTGCGCGTGACGCGCGGGATCGACCGGCTTCGAGGCGGTCTCGGATCCCGCTACTTCGCGCGTCCGTGAGTTTGTAATGGCTGTTTCGTCCGGGAGTGCGGGTGACGATGACGGGGCCTCGGCCCCAGAGTGCGAGCGGGAAACCGGCCGGGGCCGATCTCCCGCTTTGCTGTCGACGTCCGGATTGATCCCCTAGTCCGCCTTCATCCGGGCCATCATCTTTCTCTTCGCGGCGTTCAGCTTCCGCTTCCGCCGCTCGCTCGGTTTCTCGAAGTGCTGATGCCGACGAAGATCCGCAAGGACTCCTGCCTTCTCACACTTCTTCTTGAACCGGCGAAGGGCACTTTCGAAGGATTCTCCTTCTTTTACCCTGATGCCGGGCATCCTATGAATCGCCTCCTAACCCAGGTTTGAGATCGGCCTATTTCCTCCGTAGGTCTGCCTCTAAGGGCAGCATACGCCTAACGCTAACTAAGATACCCCGAGATCCCGGAATTGTCAAGTGAGGTGGAAGTCTCTTTACAACAAATGGTTACGCGCAATGCTCAGCAGGCAAAGAGCGGCTGTCTCCGTTAATAATCGATTGGGACCTAACGAGATAGGAAGAAATCCCTCGCCCGAGAGGAGCCGGGCCTCCCCCTCCGTAAACCCACCGGGCGGACCAACTGCTAGAATCACAGCTAGTTGGATGTTATCTCCGGTCTCCGGGCCCCAGGTTTTCCCCTCCGGATCGGCCACGATCCGCGTTCCGTGGGGCGTAGGCCCAAGGGCCTCCCCCAGGGAACCCGAAAAGCGCAGTTCCGGAAGCCGTGTCCGCCGGGACTGCTTCACGCCGGCGCGCGCGATGCGGGTCAGCCGGACGAGCCGCTGATTGCCGGGCGCCCGACCCTCGCTACGCCCGCAGCGGACGAAGTCGAGCGCGCGGACACCGAGCGGCACGGCGAGCCCGACGAGCTGTTCGACCGAGCCCCAGTCGGGCAGCCCGACGAGAAGGTGGATCGGGCGCTTCAGCTCGCCGACTTCGGCCCGGCGCTCCAGAACCCTCCCCACCGCCGAGCGCCGGTCGAGCGATTCGAGCGTGCACTCATAGAGCGTCCCCTCGCCGTCCACGGCTTGGAATGGGGCTCCGATCGGGGCGCGGTGCACATGGAGCAGGTGGTGGGATTCCTCCGCGTCCAGTCGGAGGAGATCGCCCGCGACTTCGGCGCGATCGACCCAGAACGGAGTGTCCGGCCGCCGCGCCTTCCCCAACTCAGTCGGCGCGCCCCGGGCGATGCGGCCGCGGAACCTTGGAATCCGGCAACTCCTCGAGTTCGGTCACGAGCTTCTTGGCGCGGTCGGAGAGCCTTGAGGGCGTGTGGACGGTGATCCGGACGAGGAGGTCCCCCGTCCCGGAGCGGTGGAGACTCTTCAAGCCCTTGCCCCGCAGGCGGAGCACCTGTCCCGACTGGATGCCGGCCGGAATGTCGATCTTCGCCTTCCCCGAGAGCGTCGGCGCCTCGACCTTCCCACCGAGGGAGGCTCGCGCGATGCTGATGGGGATCTCGACCACCAAATCGTCCCCGTCCCGGGCGAAGAGCGGATGCTCGGTCTCCTCGATATGCGCGATCAGATCGCCGGGTGGCCCGCCGCGGAGACCCGCGTCCCCGAGGCCGCGGAGCGGGATATAGTTTCCCGTCGTGACGCCGGCCGGGACGCGGATCGTGACTTCGTCCTGCGCACGCACGCGCCCTTCGCCGCCGCATTCCGGGCAAGGAGATTCCACAACGGTCCCCTCGCCGCGGCATCGGTCGCACGTGGTCACGCTGATCATCTGTCCGAAGATGGATCGCTGTACGACGCGCACCTGCCCGGAGCCGCCGCACACCTTGCACGTGTGCCTCGAAGTCCCGGCCTTCGCGCCGGTCCCGTGGCAGACGCCGCACGCCTTCATGTGGCGGATCTTCACCCGCTTCTCGACGCCGGAGGCGATCTCCTCGAGCGTCAGAGGGAGCCGGATCTCGAGATCATGCCCTCGACGCTCCGATCGCGCTCCGCGCCCGCCCGGGCGCGTCTCGAAGAGGTCGCCGAAGGTTCCCCCGAAGCCGCCTCCCATGCCGCCGAAGTCGCGCATGAAGGCGCGGAGCGCGTCCGCGAGATCGAAGCCCTGGAAATCGGCGGCTCCTCCGCCCGCCGGCGCGCCGGCCGCGTGCCCGAACCGGTCGTATCGCGAGCGCTTCTCCGGATCGTGGAGCACCTCGTAGGCTTCGGCCACCTCCTTGAAGCGCTCCTCCGCCTGCTTGTCACCCGGGTTCCGATCCGGGTGGAACTTCATCGCGAGCGCCCGGTAGGCCTTCTTGATCTCCTCGTCGGGCGCGCCCCGAGGCACGCCGAGCACGTCGTAGTAGTCGCGCCGCGTCGTCACCGTATGCGCGCTCCGGCCCTCATCGTCTCCCTCGTGCGCTCATCGCGGATTCCCCTCGGCATGGGCCGCCGCGACGACAACCTGCGCGTGCCTCAGGACCCGACCCTTCAAGCGATACCCCGGCAGCGTCACCTCGAGCACGGTATCGGCCGGAACGCCGGGCGCGGGCCGGTGCGCCACCGCGTCGTGAACCTCGGGATCGAACCGGTCCCCGTCGGGTTGGATCGCCGCGAGTCCCTCCTTCTCGAGCGTCCGCCACAGGCGGTCTCGGATCAGGACCAATCCGGCGCGGATCGGGTCCTCCGTTTCACTCTTCGACGCCTCCAAGGCGCGATCGATGTCGTCCAGCACAGGGAGGAGATCCCGAATCAGAGCCTCCTGGGCGTAGAGGAGGCTGAATTCCATCTCCTGCTTGCGCCTTCGATTCACGTTCGTCAGCTCGGCCAGCGCCCGGAGGAGATCGTCTTCCCTGGCGCGCGCTCGCTCAAGCTCGGCGGCCACGTCTTCCGGATCTAAAGCCGCGGCGGGCTTGGCCGCACCGGCCGCCGCGGCGGGATCGGGCGCACCGGCAGGCGCGGCAGCGGCGTCTTGCGCCCCTGGCGGCGTGGGCCGACCTTTGGGGCGGATCATCGAGCCTCCGCGAGGCGGCGGCCCACGTGCGAGACGAGCGGGACGAGCCGGCGATACGGCATCCGCACCGGACCGAGAACTCCGATCGCCCCGCGGAAATGGCCGGAAGCGAGGCCGGTTCCGATGAGGGAACAGCTCCCCATGGCCCCGTCGCCGTTCTCCCTTCCGATCGTGACGCGCGCGCCGCCCGCATCCATGAACGACTCGAGCGCGCGGGTCAAGGGCTCCGGCTCCGCGAGCAGAGCGACGAGGCCCCGAAGGCGATCCGGAGATTGAAATTCGGGTTGCGCCGCGATGTTCTCCGCGCCGTCGATTCGGACGGCGGGCCGCCGGAGCGCCTCAAGGAGCTTGGCTGCGCGGTCCAGCGCATCGGCCGCGAGCGCCGCCACGGTGGCCGGCGCCTCGTGGCGCGCGGCCCTGCCGAGCGCCCAGCATGCCGCGGCGTCGCGGAGCGGCAGCCGCTCGGCGATCCACCGCTCCGCACGACGCGCGGTGCGCGCGGGGTACGGCCGGGTCGGCCGCCAGGTCGAGGTGACCACTCTCGCGCCGCGCTCCCCGACCGCGAGGAGGACGAGACCGTCCGGGAGCGCGACCAGATCGAAGCAGCGGATCGGGCGCTCGTCCCACGCGCGCATCGCGACGAGCGCGAGCTGATGCGACGTCTGCGCGAGCACGCGCGTGGCGAGGATCTGGAGATCCTCGGCGCCCGCGGCCGTTCGGACCGCCCGTTCGATGCTTCGATCGACGGCGCGCCGCGTCGCGGGCGAGACCGGCTCGGGGCGCATCAACGAGTCGACGTAGTATCGGTAGCCCGACTCCGTGGGGATCCTGCCGGCGGAGGTGTGCGGATGTGCGAGCAGCGCCTCCTCCTCGAGCCGCTGCATCGCGCCTCGAATCGTCGCGGGCGAGATGCTCAGATGGTAGGCCGTTCGGACGTAGCGCGACCCGACGGGCTCGCCTCTCCGGACGTGGCTTTCCACCACGAGCTTGAGAATCCGGCGTTGCCGCTCATCGAGCGTGGGCAGGGTCATGGGTCCAGGGGCGGCTGGCACTCGCTACCTCCAAGTGCCAATCCTCAGCCGACCCTAGCAGCCCGGCGGCGCGCTGTCAACCGGCGTCGGCCCCGCGCATCGGCCCCGTGTCGGCCCGCGCGAAGAGCTCGGCCGCCAGATCGTGCGCGAGGAGAAGCCCCCGGTCGGTGGGACGGACGCGCCCCGCGCGGCTCTCGGCGACTGCCCCGCCGGCGAGCGCCCAGCGCCTCCACGACGCGACATCCGTTGGACGAAAGGCCTTGAGATGGCTCCCCACGCGAAGCCCGCGGGACCGTCGGAGCGCGAGGAAGACCCGCTCCTCCGCGGATTCGCGGTCCGTGAGCGCGATGCGCTCCTCGCGGGGAAGCGCGCCCGACTCGACCCGCTCGAAATACCGCGCGATCGATTCCTCGTTCCGCCATCGTGCGGATCCGTCGAAGGAGTGGGCGCCCGGGCCGAGCCCCAGGTACGGACGCCGCAGCCAGTAGCCTTCGTTGTGGCGGGATTCGCTCCCCGGGAGGGCGAAGTTCGAGACTTCGTAATGCCGGTAGCCCGCGCGCGAGAGGATCTCCACGAGATCCCCGTAGCGCTCCGCCACCGCGTCCTCGTCCTCCGGGCGCAGCTCGCCCCGGCGGACCTTCGCGTGAAGGGGCGTCCCCTCTTCGATCTGGAGCGGATACGCGGATAGGTGCGGCACGCCGAGCGCGACGAGCCGCTGAAGCGCGACCCAGAATCCTTCCGGAGTCTCGCCCGGGACTCCGTACATGAGGTCCGCGGAGATGGTTCGAAAGCCGGTGCGGCGCGCGCGGTCGAGCGCTGAGAGGGCTCCCTCGGCGGTGTGGATCCGGCCCAGGAACCGAAGCACCGCGGGCTCGAGCGATTGGACCCCGAGGCTCAGGCGGTCCACGCCGGCCTCGCGCAGGATCTCGAGTTTCTCGTCGCTCAGGCCCTCGGGATTCGCCTCCACCGTGAACTCGCGGACCCGGCTTCGGTCCCACCCGGAGCGGATCCAATCGAGGAACCGCCGCAGCGACCCGGCATCGAGGGCCGTGGGAGTCCCACCGCCCACGTAGATCGTGCGCGGACGGCTCCACACCGAGCCTGTCCCAGCGCCTTCCGCCGCCACCACGAGCGTCCGCTCGCGCTCCAGCGCCGCGAGGAGCCGCGCGGGCTCCGCGCGGTGGAGCGGCGCTTTCACGAAGTCGCAGTAGGGACAGATGCTGCGGCAATACGGAAGATGGATGTAGAGGCCGTATTCCATCGCTACAAGACGGGATGGAAGAGCCGGTTCAGGCGGGGCATGCGCCGGTCCGCGTCCCAGGACCAATACAGGATCATCGCCTTCCCCTTGACGAGGTTCATGGCGAGCGGCCCCCAGAACCGGCTGTCATGGCTGTTGTCGCGGTTATCCCCCATCATGAAGATGTGTCCCTTGGGCACGACGATGGGGCCGAAGTTGTCCCGCTGGCTCGCTCCGCGCGGGAGGATGCGATCGTCGCGGTGGATCACGTACGGCTCGATCTGCGGCTTCCCGTCCACGTACAACACCTTGTCCTTGATCTCGAGGGTCTGCCCCTCCGCGGCGACGCATCGCTTGATGAAGTCCCGGCTCGGATCGTCCGGATACCGGAACACGATGATGTCTCCGCGGTTCGGCTTCCGGATCGCGGGGAAGCGCAAGTAGACGATCCGGTGTCCGGCGAAGCCGACGTCGATTTCCGAGCCGTAGACCAGCTTGTTCACGAAGAGGAAATCGCCGACGAGGAGCGTGTCCTCCATCGAGCCGGTGGGGATCCGGAACGCCTGGACGACCAGGCCGCGGATGACCACCGTGAGCACGACGGCGAGGAGGATCGCCTCGGCGTACTCGCGGAAGGTCGATTTGCTGCGCGCCGCGCGTCGCGATGTCGCCTTGGTCGCCGTCTTCGCCGTGTCCATTCGATCTCCTCCCACCGTTCCCTAGCGATCCACGCGCAGGATGGCCAGGAACGCCTCCTGCGGGATTCGAACCGTGCCCACTTGTTTCATACGCTTCTTGCCCTCGCGTTGTTTCTCGAGGAGCTTCCGTTTCCGCGTGATGTCGCCGCCGTAGCACTTCGCGAGGACGTTCTTGCGCATGGCCGGAATCGTCTCCCGCGCGACTACCTGGTTCCCGATCGCGGCCTGCACGGCGATCGGGAACATCTGTCTCGGGATCAGCTCCTTGAGCTTCGCGCTCACGTCCCGCCCCCAGTCGTACGCCTTGTCGCGGTGCACGATCACCGAGAGCGCGTCCACGGGCTCTCCGTTCAGGAGGATGTCCATCCGCACCAATGTCGCCGGCTTGAGCCCGGAGAACTCGTAGTCGAGCGACGCGTAGCCTCGGCTGATCGACTTCAGCCGATCATAGAAATCGAGGACGATCTCCGCGAGCGGAAGCTCGTAGGTGATGTGGGCCCGCGAGGCGTCCGGGAACTCCATCCCGATGAAGATGCCGCGCCGGTCCTGGGCGAGCTTCATGATGTTCCCTACGTAGTCGGACGGCACCACGATCTGCGCCCTCACGTAGGGCTCCTCGATCTGCTCGATCTGGCACGGCGGAGGTAGGAGCGCGGGGTTCTCGACGAGGAGGACCTCGCGGTTCGTCTTCGTGACCCGGTACTCCACGCTCGGAACGGTCGCGATCAGGTTCACGCCGTATTCGCGCGTGAGGCGCTCCTGGATGATCTCCATGTGGAGGAGGCCCAGGAACCCGCAGCGGAATCCGAAGCCGAGCGCGAGCGAGGTCTCCGGCTCGTAGGTCAGCGACGCGTCGTTGAGCTGGAGCTTGGCCAGCGATTCCTTGAGCGATTCGTAGCTCTCGGCGTCCATGGGATAGAGCCCGGAGAAGACCATCGGTTTCACGGGGCGGTATCCCGGCAGCGGCCTCGGGTCGGTATCCGAGGCCAGCGTGATCGTATCTCCGACCTTCGCGTCCGAGACGACCTTCACGTTCGCGATCACGTAGCCGACGTCTCCCGCCCACAGCTCCTCGCGCGGCTCGAGGCCCAGGCGGAGCACCCCGACCTCAAGGGCGTCATAGCTCTTGCCCGTGGAGAGAAACCGCACGGACTCGCCTGCCCGGATCACGC
>JACQPZ010000227.1 GCA_016207265.1 Candidatus Latescibacterota bacterium
AGCCGGAGACGACGGAATCCTGAGTGGAGGCGGGCCCGAATCATGCGCGGATTCGCGTCCTCGACCACATCGGCATTTCATTCTTCTGGCTCGCGTACAACTTCCACTGGGGCGCGCTGCTGGCGATCGTCCTCCCGAGCCAGGTCGCCGCGATCGTCGGCGACGCGCGTAAGGAGCTGTACAATGGGCTCGTCGCTTCGCTCGGAGCGGCCGTCTCGCTCGTCGCGACGCCGCTCGCGGGCGCGCTCTCGGACCGGTCGAGCAGCCGGTTCGGGCGCCGACGGCCGTTCATGGCGGTCGGAACCGGAATCAACATCGCGGTCCTCGCGCTCATGGCCGGGTTCGGAGCCGGCAGCGGCATCTGGCTCTTTCTCATCTGCTACCTCGGGGTCCAACTGGGCAACAACTGGTCGGGGGGACCCTACGCGGGGCTCATCCCGGACGTGGTCCCGCGAGGGGAGCGCGGGACGGCGAGCGGATGGCTCGCCCTCATGACCGCCGCGGGCCTCCTCCTCGGAGCGGTCGCGGCCGGGAGACTCGTCCGCGGAGAATCCTACGGGCCGGTCTACGCCGCCATCGCCGTCGTTCTCGCGCTGGCGCTCGCGGTCACGCTGTGGAGAGTGAAGGAGCGCCGGCTCGCCGAGGACCCCGGTCTATTCCGCATGGGAGCCTTCCTTCGCTCGTTTCTCCTGACCGGCGCCGCATACCGCGACTTCTACTTCGTGCTGATGACCCGCGCGCTCGTCTCCATGGGGATCTACTCGGTGTTCACGTTCTTCCAGTTCTTCCTCAAGGACGTCGTGCGGGTCGAGAATCCGGTCCTCCAGACCTCGAACCTCGTCGCGATCATCATCGCGGCCGGCATCCCGACGAGCCTGGTCGCGGGATCCCTCTCGGACCGGTACGGACGGAAGCCGCTCGTGTACCTGAGCGGCGCCCTCATGGCGCTCGCCTCGCTCGTGTTCATCATCGTGGGCTTCCACCCCTCCCTTTCGCTCATGTTCTGGATCAGCGCGGTCTTCGGGCTCGGCTACGGAGCCTATCAGGCGGCCGACTGGGCGCTGGCCGTCGACGTGCTCCCGAAGAGCGGAGCGGCCGCGAAGGACATGGGCATCTGGCATGTGTCGCTGGTCCTGCCGCAGATGATCGCTCCCCTGCTGACCGGGGTCACCCTCTCGGCGTTCAAGGGCGCGTCGCTCCTGCTCGGATACACGGTCGTGTTCGCCCTGACGGCCGCGTGGTTCATACTGGGAACCGTCTTCGTCCGGCAGATCCGGGGGGCGCGATGATCCGCTTGAGTCCCGAGCTGCTGACGTTCGACATATTCGGCACGGTCGTGGACTGGCGCCGCGGCCTGGGGGAGGCGCTGGAACGCTACGGCATTCCGCTGGCGGACGCGGACTTCGACTCGGTGATCGACGACCAGGCCGCGCGCGAGGCGGGTCCGTTCCGGCCCTACGCGGATATCGTAGCGTCGAGTCTCCGACACGTCCTCGGACTGCCCGCGGAGGCGGCGCGCGCGATCGCGGCCGGAGCAGGCCGGTGGCCGCTCTTCCCTGACTCGAGGGCGGGGCTCGCGCGGCTCGCGCGGTTCGCGCCGTGTGTCGCGATGACGAACAGCGACGAGGCGCACGGCCGGCAGGCGCAAACGGAGCTTGGACACGACATGAGCGGCTGGATCTGCGCCGAGGCGGCCCGGTGCTACAAGCCCGACCGGGCCTTCTGGCGGCACGTCGCGGCCCGGCGCGGCGTGGGCTTTGGCCCGCATTGGTGGCACGTGTCGGCCTACGCCGACTACGACCTGGAAACGGCCCGCGGCCTCGGGCTCACGACCGTGCTCGTCGCCCGGCCGCACGCACGGGAGGGTCCGGCGGGAATCCGCGTCCACGATCTGATCGATCTCGCGCGGCGTGTCGAGGCGGCGGCGTGACTCAGACCCCCCAGTCGGATCTCAAGCTCCCGGACCTTCGAATCGTCCCCGTTCCCTCGCTCGTCCCGCACGAGCGCCAGGACGAGACTCGAACGGCATCGCTCGCCCTGCGGCTCCGCGAGGCCGGGGTGCTCAAGAACCCGCCCGTCGTCACGCCCCTTCCCTCGCCGGACGGCTCGGAACGCTACGTCGTTCTCGACGGCGCCAATCGCGCGGCCGCCGCCTCGGTCGCGGGGCTGCCTCATCTGCTCGTCCAAGTGGTCCGTTACGGGGATCCGGGGATTCGGCTCTCCACATGGCATCACGCGCTGACGGGCATTTCCTGCGATTCGCTCGAGCAGGGGCTGGCGGCTCTTTCGGGGCTCGAGCGTCTCCACGACGACCTCCACCGCGCCCGGGCGCTTCTCGCGCGCCGAGAGGCGATCGCGTACGTGATCTGCGACGCGGAGCGCGCGATCATCCTGCGCGGAGGCGTAGATCTCGCCGAGCGGAACGACCTGCTCAACGCCGTGGTCGACCTGTACAGCAATCGTGTCCCGTTCCATCGCGTGCTGCGCGAATCGCTGGACGCGGCGCGCGCGCGGTTCCCCGACGTGACCGCGTTGTTCATGTTTCCCCAGTTCCAGCCCGACGAGATCCTCGAAATCGCCACGAGCGGCGCCAAGCTTCCGGCCGGGATCACCCGCCACGTGATCCCGTGGCGTGCGTTGCGGGTCAACGTGCCGCTCGACGTCCTGTCCGATCCGGCCCGGCCGCTCGAAGAGAAAAACCGGTGGCTTGCGGCCTGGATCACCGAACGCGTCGCCGAGCGGCACGTCCGCTTCTACGAGGAGAGCACGGTTCTCTTCGACGAATAGCGGGTGCGCCGATTTCGGGATCCGGCGGGGCGAACAGGGGTCTAAAGAAATGGAGCGGGGGTGCATGGACCGGCCCCCCGGGAGGACGAAGGGACGTGAAGAAACACGAGCGCGAGGCCGGCGGGCGGTCTGGCCTGCGCGTCAGCACCCGGCAGCACCGGACCTAGCACAGCGCCACGCGAGCCCTGGCACCCCGCGGCTCAAGCCCGAGGTCAAACGGGGCCCGATCTTGAGAGACAGGCCCGGACCCCGGCTGCGACGGCAAGGTTGGACCAAGCCGGCACGCGCGTTTTGTCTCTCCGAGCGCGTCCGGCCACCGGACGTCCCTCCGGCCGTGCGCGGTGTCCCACTCCAGCACGCTTCGAATCGTCTCGGCGCTCGACGCGGCCAGCGAGCCGCGCGCGACCGGCCGCGGTGGAGTTGGGATCGTCAGTAGGAGGAGTACGCGTTCAGGTTCGCCTTGACCATGCCCGTCGCCGCCGTGTACTGCCAGCCGCCGGTGTCGTCCACGCCGGGCGTCGTCTTGACGGCATTCGAGTTCAGAACGGGCTCCTTCGGTACGTTTCCGTCCGCGAAGATCGCCCCGGTCAAGGCCGGGAAGGACGGGGTTCCATTCAGGGCGTTCCGGCCGTACTGGATCGCGATGGCCGAGCGGATGGAGCCGAGCTGCCCCTTCAGAGTCGCCGTCCGTGCCTGCTCGCGGAGATCTTCGTACTTGGGTATCGCCACCGCGGCGAGGATGCCCAGGATGACGATCACGATGACCAGCTCGATCAGGGTGAATCCGCTTTCAGCTCGATTTCGGTGCATGACGCACTCCTTCTTCGTGACGGCGCGGATCACGTCCGGCTCACCGGCCTTCCGCTTCCCGGACGCTCAGCCGCAGCCAACGATCGGCTTTGCCTCGAAGACCATCGCAGAGAGCGTGCCAGTGGTGCCCACTCCCGATCGCATTCGCGTGCACGAGCTTCGAGGCCCAAGCCGGGCCGGGACGCCGCGCCGGGCGACGCCGAATTCCCCGACTCGTGGCTCGATCGCGCCAGCGGAGCCCGTGGGCGTGGATTCGTTGCCTGCATCGGCCTGGAGCGGGCCGATGTTTAACGAGGAATCACTCGGCCGTCGTGGGATCGATGATTCGGTGTACCGCCGAAATGCTGTCCGCCGGAAATCCGCCCTGCTTCGCGTGCTCCCGGACCTGTCCTTCATTGGGAGCGATGTAGACACAATAGATCTTGTCGCCGGTCACGTAGCTATGAATCCATTGGATCTGGGGGCCGAGATTGTCCAGCACCTTGCACGACTTCTGGGAAATCGCCTTGAGC
>JACQPZ010000004.1 GCA_016207265.1 Candidatus Latescibacterota bacterium
GAAGCGCAGAAGAGGAGCAGGGTGCCCGGGGGCGCCGGCGCGCCGGCGCTACCGGGCACGGGCGCACCAGCGCCCGGGACGCAGGGCGCGACGCCTGCGGCGCAGCAAGCCCCGGCTCCCGCTCCCGGTTCCCCGGCGACGGGCACGGCTCCCGGGACTCCCGCTCCCGGAGCGCCCGCAAACGCCCCGCCGGCCACCGGCGCAACGAAGTGATCGGTTTCAGCCCGGGTGGTGGAACTTGGTAGACACGTACGTTTGAGGGGCGTATGGGTAACCCCGTGCGAGTTCAAATCTCGCCCCGGGCACATCGTGGGTCCCCTTCCCGGTGGGGAGGGGACCCGAATTGTTTCCAAGCCCGTTTCGGGCGATCAGGCTCCCACGCGGGCGGAAGTCGGCTCCGGGAGGATGCCGACCAGGCGGATGCAAAACCGGTCCTCCGCACGGACCTCGTTCTTCGCGCCGCAATGCTGACACCGCACGTAGGAACGGCGCGGATCCTCGAGCCAATGGAAAATCTGATTCGGGCCGAAGAGCTTCGCGCAGCGAAGGCACTCCACGGCGGGATTGCTGACCAACTCGGCTGCTTCCGGCATGTTCGAGTCACCTCCTGCGGGACCTGGCGCGCGGGCCGATCCCGGGCGCGCCGCCGACGGATCGCCCGTATTGTACGGGCCGTCGCCGGTGGCGTCCAGGGCCGCGCGGGCGGCCGCGCGGGCGGATGCTCTCCGGATCATGCGGTGCCGCGTTGACCCCGGCGCCGATCCTCGTCACCGGCGGAGCGGGCTACATCGGTGCCGTGCTCGTGCGGATGCTGCTCGATCAGGGGCGCCCCGTGCGGGTGCTCGACCGCATGCTCCACGGAGGGCACGGGCTGGAGGATCTCCGGCACGACCGGAACCTCGACGTCCTCGTGCGGGATCTCCGCGATCCGCGCGTGTACGAGGAGGCCCTGGAGGGGATCGATACGGTGATCCACCTGGCCGCGATCGTCGGGGACGCGGCGTGCGCCCTGGACGAGGAGGCCGCCGTCCAGACGAATTGGACCGCGACGATCGCGTTCGCGCGCCGGGCGAAAGCGGGCGGGGTGCGCCGCTTCGTCTTTGCATCCACGTGCAGCGTCTACGGCGAAGGGCGCGACGAGACGCTGACGGAGGAGTCTCCCGCGAAACCGCTCTCGCTCTACGCCGAGACGCGATGGCACGCGGAGCGTGGAATCCTGGAACTCCTCGACGGGGGCGCATTCGAGCCGGTCATACTCCGCTTCGGGACCATCTACGGGCTCTCGCCGAGGATGCGGTTCGATCTGGTCGTGAATTTCCTCGCGCAGAAAGCGGTGCGCGAGGGCACGGTGTCGATTTTCGGCGGCGGGCAGTGGCGTCCCTTCATCCACGTGGCGGACATCGCGAGAGGCATCCTCATGGGCGTGCGCGAGCCGCTCCCGGAAGCCGCGCAGGCGATCATGAACGTGGGAGACAATCTCGAGAACTACCAGCTCCGGGATCTGAAGGACGAATTGGAGCGGCACGTCCCGGGCGTCCGGGTGGTGATCGAGCCGGGACGGGAAGACCGCCGGACCTATCGTGTCTGCTTCGACCGGATCGAGCGCGAATGGGGATTTCGGGCGACGAGGCGCGTGGGCGACGGCATCGAGGAAGTGGCCCGCGCGGTCCGTTCCGGCGTCATCGCAAACCCCGACGAGAGGCGCTACTATAACGCCTGAGGGGAATCCCCTTGCCCCCCGGCCGTGCGTTTCGGTAGCGTCGGGCGGCTGATCCCATCTCGCGTCCCAAGAGGGAGTTCCATGCCGCGGCTTCAGATGACGGTGGAAGCGCTACGAGAGAGGGCCCTCTTCGTCCGGAGGGACATCATTGCGCTCCTCGCGAAAGCCCAGTCCGGGCACAGCGGCGGCCCGCTCTCGTCCGCGGACTTCGGGACCGCGCTTTTCTTTCACGAGATGAACGTGAACCCGAGCCGGCTCGACGATCCGGGCCGGGACCTGTGGCATTTCTCCATCGGCCACGTCACCCCGGTGATCTACTCGCTGATGGGCGAGCGCGGGTACTTTCCGCTCGCGGATCTGCTCGGATTCCGGCAGCTGAACGGACACCTCCAGGGCCATCCCAGCAAGCACGACACCCCCGGGATCGAGGTCTCATCCGGCTCGCTCGGCCAGGGGCTCTCGGTCGCGTGCGGGATGGCGCTCGGCTCCCGGATGGACGGGGCGAGCCGCCGGGTCTATTGCGTGATGGGGGACGGGGAGCAGCAGGAGGGGCAGATCTGGGAGGCCGCGATGTTCGCGGCGCATTACAAGCTCGACAACCTGTGCGGGATCGTCGACTACAACCGGAAGCAGATCGACGGCGACGTGGAGACGGTCATGGGAATCGCACCGCTCGCGTCCAAATGGCGGGCCTTCAATTGGCACGTGATCGAGGTCAACGGGCACGACATCGCGGGAATCCTCCAAGCGTTCGACGAGGCGCGCGCGACGAGCGGGAGGCCGTCCGTCATTCTCGCGCACACCGTGATGGGGAGAGGCGTCTCCTTCATGGAGGATGACTACAAGTGGCACGGCGTGCCGCCGAACCGGGACCAGGCGGAGCAGGCGCTCAAGGAGATGGGCACGAGCCTGGCGGATTGGACGGCGCGACTCGAGAGCTGGACGCGGCCCGAGGTCGCGCCCGGCCTGCGCGCGGCGTCATGAGCGGCACGACCAAGACCGCGGCCCCGGTGCCGCCGGCGCCGGTGAATCTCGCGAAGCCCGAGATGAAGCGGACCCGGGAGGGGTTCGGCCACGGCCTCGTCGACCTCGGCGAGCGGCGGAAGGACGTCGTGGTGCTCGTCGGCGATCTCACCGGATCCACGAACGTGAATCTCTTCGCGGAGCGCTTTCCGGATCGTTTCGTCGAAGTCGGGATCGCCGAGCAGAACATGATGTGCATCGCGGCGGGGCTCGCCGCGACGGGGAAGATCCCCTTCCTCGCGACCTACGGCGCCTTCGCATCGTGCCGGAGCGCGGACCAGATGCGCGTGACGGTCGCCTACACGGATCTTCCGGTCAAGATCGGCGGCGCACACGGAGGGATCAGCGTGGGGCCCGACGGCGCCACGCACCAGGCGATGGAGGAAATCGCGATCGTCCGGTCGATCCCGAACATGAAGATGGTCGTCCCGTGCGACTACTGGGAAACGCGGAAGGCGACCGTCGCGCTGGCCGACGATCCGCACCCCAACTACATCCGCTTCGGGAGGGAGCCGGTGCCCGTGGTGACCGGCCCCGATACCCTCTTCACGCTGGGCAAGGCGAACGTCGTCCGGGAAGGCTCGGACCTCGCGATCATCGCGTGCGGCGTCATGGTCTACGAAGCGCTCGTCGCCGCCGAGGAGCTTTCGGATCGAGGGATCCAGGCACGCGTCCTCAACGTCCATACCCTCAAGCCGCTCGATCGGGACCAGGTCGCCCGGGCGGCCCGGGAGTGCGGCGCGATCGTCACCGCCGAGGAGCACCAGATCCACGGGGGCCTGGGAGGCGCGATCGCCGAGGCCGTCGTGCAATCGTATCCCGTGCCGATCGAGTTCGTGGCGGTCCACGACCGTTTCGGCCGATCGGGGAAGCAGGACGAGCTCATGGCCGCGTTCGGCATCAAGGCGCCGGACGTGGTGCGCGCCGCCGAGCGGGTGCTTGCCCGCAAGCGCGCGCGCTGATGCGGCGCCGCACGTCGATTCCTCTTGGCTCGCTGACTCCTCTCCGCTCGTTCGTCGCGGTCGTCGCCGCGCTCACCTGTGTTTCCGGCTCCGCCGCCGCATCGGCCCGCGACCCGGCTCCGAACTCACCTCCTCCCGCGTTCGCCGTCGTCGCGTTCGATTCCTCGAATCAAGAATGGGGTGTCGCCGCCGCGTCCGGGTGGATCGCCGTGGGGGCGAGGTCGATCGACGCGCAAGCCGGCGCCGGCGCCTGGCTCGGGCTCTGCAACCCCGAACGCGCGGCCGGTCGGCGCGCGATCGATCACATGGGACGGGGGCTCGGCGCCCGCGCGGCGCTCGACAGCCTGCTCGGAGAAGGACTCCTGGGAGCGGACCAACAGATGGCTCTGATCGACCGCGATGGGCTGACGGCGGGATACACGGGCTCGCGCTGCCCGACATGGGCGGGGGAGAGGGCCGGGCGTGGGTACCTGTGCCAGGGGATGCTCCTTCGCGCCGAAGAGGCGGTCACGGCGATGGCGCGGTCCTTCGAGGCGGCACGGGGAACGCTCGGTGAGCGCATGCTCGCCGCGCTGGCCGCCGGTGAGGCGCTCGCGTTCGTCCGGGGGCACGCGCAGTCGGCCGCGCTTCTCATCGTCCGGGACGGCGGGGGGTTGGACGGCCGGTCCGACCGGCTGACCGATCTTCGCGTGGACGCCTCATCGGACGCCATCGCCGAGCTTCGACGCGTGTACGCGATTCACGCAACGACCTTCCTTCCGGCCGCGCACGCTCGCTTCGGCGACGACGCGCGGCGTCGTGGCGATTCGATCTCTGCCGAGCGCGAATACGAGAAGGCGGAAGCGGGATTCCGGTCTGCGGTCGCCCGATCGCCGAAGGACCCCGACGCGCTGAACGAGCTGTCCTGGTTTCTCGCGACCCACGGGAGAGAGCTGGAGGAGGCGATCCGCTATGCGCAGGCTGCGATCATCGCCCGTCCGGACGATCCGAATCTTCACGACACGCTCGCGGAGGCCCAGTACCGGTCGGGTGTTTTGGCGGATGCCATCGAATCGGCCGAACGCGCGGTCAGGCTTTCGGGCGGAGCGGGCCGCTATGTCGAGCGGCTCGAGCGGCTGATGCGCGAGCGGTCCACGCTCGGCGGGGCGGCGGGTTCGGACTCGACGGCCAAGCCGAGCCGGTAGGGATCGGCGCGGCCGATGGGGAGCCGCTACCCGGTGAAGGAGCCCGGCTTCGGGTGCGCGCTCCGCAGGAGCGCTTCGAGCGAGCGGATCCCGATGGGCTCGGTGGACCGGAACGGCTCTCCGTAGCGGACGCCGATCTGGCTCCCGAAGTGCCGGGCGCGCGCCTCGATCCGGTCCATGAAATCAGGATCGTTCAATGGAGTGTGGCGCGAGTCCTTCCCGTTGCGGATAACCTGGCTCCGGTGGCTCAGGATCGCGCGACGCTTCGCGTCCCACTGCGCGCCGATGTCCACGACAAACGACGGCGCAAACCCGACGCGCGACGCGAAGAAGTAGCGGACCTCGGGACGATAGGGCTCTCCCTCGGCGGAAAAGCGCCGCAGCCCCGCCAGGTACGAGGCCCGGTCGACGAGGCGCGAGGCCTCGACGTGGTCCGGATGGCGATCTTGTGGAAAGTGGGCGAGGAGCACCAGCGGACGGAGCGCCCTCAGGAACCCCGCCACGCACCGGACCTGATCCGGATCCCGCGCGTCGATCCCCCCGTCGGGGAGCCCCGCGTTTCTGCGCAGCGGGACCCCGAGAATCCGGGCAGCCTCCGCGGCTTCCGCCGCGCGCTCCTCGGGGGTTCCGTTCGTCGAAAGCTCCCCACGGGTCAAGTCGAGAATGCCGACGGAGTAGCCCTGCGCCGAGGCGAGCGCCATGGTCCCGCCGCAGGAGATCTCCACGTCGTCGGGATGTGCGCCGATCGCGAGGATCTGGAGCGGGGGGGAGTCGGTCGGGAGCACGCGGGCTGACGCGCTAGGGGTTCGCCGCGTGGTCGAAGCGGTGATGCGTGCGGATCGTCCGCACCGTTCCCGTCTGAAGCCGCATCACGAGGGAGTGCGTGTCCGCTCCGTGCGCGAAGAACCGGACGCCGTGGAGCAGATCGCCGTCGGTCACGCCCGTCGTCGCAAAGACGATGTGGTCCCCACGCGCGAGATCGGTGTCGCGGTAGACCCGATCGGAATCCGCGATGCCCATCGTCTTCGCCCGAGACCGCTCCTCGTCGTTTCGGAACCGGAGCCGCCCCTGGAACGCGCCCCCCAGGCACCGGAGCGCCGCGGCGGCCAACACCCCCTCCGGGGCGCCTCCGACGCCGAGAAGAAGGTCCACCCCGGTCGAATCGATCGCCGTTGCGATCGCCGCCGACACGTCCCCGTCCGGGATGAGGTGGATCCGGGCTCCCGTCCGGCGGATGCGCCGGATCAGGTCCTCGTGCCGCGGACGGTCGAGCACGACCACCGTGAGGTCCTCGAGCTGGTAGCCCTTCGCGGCGGCGACCGATTCGAGGTTCTCTTCCTCGGTCCGGTTGAGATCGATCGCCTTCACGGCTCCGGGGCCGACCGCGATCTTCTCCATGTAGGTGTCCGGAGCGTGGAGGAAATGGCCGCGCGGTGCGAGCGCGATCACGGAGAGCGCGTTGGGCCGGCCGTACGCGACGGAGTTCGTGCATTCGAGCGGGTCGAGCGCGATGTCGACTTCAGGACCCTTCCCGGAGCCGACCGGCTCGCCGATGTAGAGCATCGGCGCTTCGTCGCGCTCCCCCTCGCCGATCACGACCGTTCCCTTGATGTCGATCTGGTCGAAGGCGCCGCGCATCGCGGTGACGGCGGCTTGGTCGGCCGCCATCTTGTCGCCGCGGCCCATCCAGCGGGCGCAGGCGAGCGCGGCCGCTTCGGTCACGCGGACGAGATCCAACCCGAGGTTTCGATCCATGGATGGCCGTTACTCGTCGAAGGCGGCCGCGTCGATCTCTTCCCAGTCGTTGGCGATCTCCGACCAACGGTAGAGTCGGATGCGGCTCGTCGTCTCGGTGTCCGAGTACACGTATTCGACGCGTGTTCCGCCGCCCATGCGGTTCGAGTAATGGAGTTTCTTGTCCACGACGAGTGGGCGCGTCGTCCGGGTGAGCTTGAGGCGTCCCTGGGGGCTCTTCCAGACGACCGACTCGAGAACCGCCCGCGTCTCCTCGTCCTCGGTCTCGTCGAACTCGAGATTCCCGAATTGCTTGTCGAGACGACGCAAGACCTCTTCCCACCGCTGGTCGTTCATCGGACTCCGCCGGGCTTGGTTGACTTGGCACCGCAGCGTCCTATAGTAGCACACCCTGTGGATCCAACAATGGCCGGAGCCAGTGAACGGACGTTCAGCGGGCGGTCCGCGCTCGTCGTCGGAGGATCGCGCGGTCTGGGCCGCGCCGTGGCGCTCGCGCTCGCTGCCGAGGGGGCCCGGGTTCTCGCGACCGGGCGGAACGCAGCGGCGCTCGCCGAGCTTCGCATGATCGCGCGCGCGAGGGGAGTGCGGATCCGCACGCTCCGCTCCGACGCCCGGGTGCGGGGGCGGGTGCGGGAGGCGTTCCGCCGCGCCGCCTCCACGGTGGGAGGGCCGGATCTCCTCGTCCACGCGGTCGGCGACTACTGGGCGGGCCCGCTGAGTCGGCTCACGGGCGAGCGATGGGAGGCGCTCGCGCGATCCAACGTCACGAGCGCGATCCACTCGATCCAAGAGGCGCTCCCCCGGATGCGCCGGCGCCGATACGGCCGGATCCTCCTCTTCGGCGTCGCGGGCGGCGAGAGCCCGCGCGCGGCCCATCACGCGCACGCGTACCGGGCCGCGAAAATCGCGCTCCTCGTGCTCGCGCGGAGCATCGCCCAGGAGGAGGCTCCGAACGGGATCACGGTGAACATGATCCTCCCGGGGGTGATCGGCCCGGGGGGACGCGCCCGCGGGAACGCGCCGCTCGCGACGCGGATTCCGGGCCGCCGGCTCGGCTCGCCGCGGGAGGTGACGCGCGCGGCGCTCTTCCTTCTCGCCCAGGAATCGGGCTACATTACCGGATCGACCCTCACGCTCTCCGGGGGACTTCTGCTCTGAAAGGCAGGGATCGGAATGACGCCCGACGCTAGAGACCTGACGCTCGTTCCTCTCGAGACTCCGACCGGCGCCAACCTGATCCTCGGCCATGCGCACTTCATCAAGACGGCGGAAGATCTGTACGAAGCCGTCGTGAACTCGGTCCCCGGAGTGAAATTCGGGATCGCGTTCTCGGAGGCCTCGGGACCGCGGCTGATCCGCAGCGAGGGAAACGACGACGCGCTCACGCGCGCCGCCGAACGGGAGCTTCAGAAGATCGCGTGCGGCCATGCGTTCCTGATCTTCCTCGTGGGCGCCTATCCGATCAACCTGCTGCGGGACATTCGGGCCTGCGTCGAAGTCTGCGCGGTCCATTGCGCCACCGCGAATCCCGTGACGGTCGTGGTTCTAAGGGACGGAGACTCGGGGGCGATTCTCGGCGTGATGGACGGGCTGGGTCCGAAAGGAATCGAGACTCCGGGGGATGCCCGCGAGAGGCGCGATTTCGTCCGAACGATCGGCTACAAGCGGAGTTGACGCCGTGGAGGTCGCGGCGGGACGCGGCACGATCGCCTCGTCCGGCACCCGGCCGCCGGATCGCACGTTGACACCCGTTTTTTCAAGGTGTTAGCCTCAAGAGGAATCGACGCCCCTTCCTTACTCACGTCATCGAGGCAAAACGTGCGCGCATCCACGCCCAAGGCCTGGGTGCTCCGGAGCCATGCCGCTCCGGAGCACGCCCAGCAGCTCGCGGTCGAGCTCGGAATCCCCCACACATTCGCCGTGCTGCTGGCGAACCGGGGGTTCGTCTCGACGACAGAGGTTCAGGATTTCCTCGAGCCCTCACTGGACAAGCTGTTGGATGCATTCACGATGCGGGATATGGATCTTGCCACCGCCCGCATCTGGAAGGCCATCGACGAGCGGGAAGCGATCCTCGTGTACGGGGACTACGACGTGGACGGGATCACCGCGACCGGCCTTCTGACCTCGGCCCTCGCGCGCCTCGGCGCCAAGGTCTCGTACTTCATCCCCGATCGAATCCGCGACGGGTACGGCTTTTCCCAGCGGGGCGTCGAAGTGGCGAGAAAGCGGCGGACGCGCCTCGTCGTCACCGCGGATTGCGGGATCACCGCCACGGCGGAAGTGAAGCTCGCGCGCGAGCACGGCATCGACGTCATCGTCACCGACCACCACGAGCCGCTCGGGGTCCTGCCCGAGGCGGACGCGATCCTGAATCCCAAGCGGCGGGACTGTCCCTACGCGTTCAAGGAGCTCGCCGGCGTGGGCGTTGTGCTCAAGCTCGTGCAGGGGCTCGCGCTCCACCGTCCCCGCTCGCTCCCGGAAGACTTCGTCATCGAGCATCTGGACCTCGTGGCGCTCGGGACGATCGCGGATGTGGTCCCGCTCCGCGGCGAGAATCGGATCTTCGCGAAGCTCGGCCTCGAGCGGATCTGCGACTCGACGAAGCCGGGGATCGTGGCGCTCAAGGAGGTCGCCGGGCTCCGCTCCAAGCGGGTCGAGAGCGGGCACGTCGCCTACATCCTCGCCCCGCGGATCAACGCCGCCGGGCGTCTCGGAAACGCGGAGAGCGGGGTCCGGCTCCTCCTCTCGACGGAGCGGGGCGAGGCGATGACGATCGCGGAGAGCCTCGAGGAAGACAACACGATGCGCAAGAAGATCGACGAATCGACGCTCGCGGACGCCCTGGACCAGCTCCAGGCGTACGGGGACGAGCTTCCCCCCGCCATCGTGCTCTGGTCGGACCGGTGGCACCCCGGCGTCCTCGGGATCGTGGCGTCGCGGCTCATGGAGCGCTACCACCGGCCGACGATCCTGATCGCCGCGGATCCCGACGAGGGAAAGGGATCGGGCCGCAGCATTCCGGGCTTCGACGTCTGCCAGGCGCTTCAGGACTGCCGCGACCACCTGATCGGATTCGGCGGGCACAGCTACGCGGCCGGACTCACGATCCGTTCCGATCAGATGGAGGCGTTCCGTGAGCATCTGTGCCGCGTCGTTTCGGAGCGCCTCACGCCCGACGACTACGTGCCGAAGCTCTCGATCGACGGCCCCATTCTGCTCGAGCAGTGCAACGAAGAGCTGGTCCAGTTCCTCGACCGCCTGTCGCCGTTCGGAATCGGGAACACGGAGCCTCTGTTCGTGGCCGAGAACATCCAGGTCGCCGGCGCGCCCATGGTCGTGAGCCGAAACCACCTCAAGCTCAACGTCCGCCAGAACGGGCGGGAGCTCGAATGCATCGGCTTCGGCATGGGGCACCTGGCGGGTCCCATCCAGACGGAGTCCGGCCGCGTGTCGATCGCCTTCGTGCCCACGATGAACGTGTGGCAGAACCGCGCGCGCCTCCAGCTCAAGCTGCGCGACGTGCAGATCCGCTAGAGCCGTGGACCCGGTCCCCGAGGATTTCTTGGGACCGCTGCTCCAAGTCCTCGAGCAGCACAAGATCCCGATCCCTTCCGCCCGCCTTCGCCCGGCGTTTGACTTCGCGGCCAGGGCCCACGGATCCCAGCTCCGCCTGACGGGCGAGCCGTACATCACGCATTGCGTGGCCGTGGCCGTCATCCTCGTCGACCTGCTGGGCCCGCGCGCCGACGAGACGATCCTCAAGTCGGCGCTTCTCCACGACGTTGTCGAGGATACCGACGTGAGCCTCGGTGACGTCGAGCGCGCGTTCGGGATCGAGGTCGCGTCGCTGGTCGACGGCGTCACAAAGATCGGCGGGCTTCACTTCGACCGCCCCGAGTGGGAGCAGGCCGAGAATTTTCGGAAGATGCTCCTCTCGATGGCGCGGGACCTGCGCGTCATCCTCATCAAGCTGGCAGACCGGCTGCACAACATGCGGACGCTTCACTCGCTCGATCCGACGCGCGCGACGCGGATCGCCCGCGAGACGCGGGAAATCTACGCGCCGCTCGCGCACCGGCTCGGGATCGCCCGAATCCGCTGGGAGCTCGAGGATCTCTGCCTCAAGTACCTGGATCCGGCCGCGTACCAGGATCTGCGGAACAAGGTGCAGCTCAAGCGCGAGGAGCGCGAGCGGGTGATCGAGGAGGTCATGCGCCCGGTGAAAGCGCGCCTCACCGAGCTCGGCATCAAGGCCGAGGTCACGGGTCGGCCGAAGCACCTCGATTCGATCTACCGGAAGATGGAGGCCCAGGGACGGAAGTTCGAGGAGATCTTCGACCTCCTGGGCATCCGCGTCATCACCCAGGACAAGGTGGACTGCTACCGCGTGCTCGGCCTCGTCCACGATCTCTACACCCCCGTCCACGAGCGCTTCAAGGACTACATCGCGACCCCGAAGAGCAACATGTACCAATCGCTCCACACGACGGTCGTCGCGCCCGGTGGGATCATGGTGGAGTTCCAGATCCGGACGCAGGAGATGCACCAGACCGCGGAGCTCGGGGTCGCCGCGCACTACCGGTACAAGGAAGGCGGCGGGGGCCCGGACGCGGAGCTTCTCGCGAAGCTCCAGCCGGTGCTCCGCAACGTGGAATGGCAGTCTTCGACCAGCGATCCCGACGAGTTCATGGACTTCCTCAAGACCTCGCTCTATCAGGACGAGGTCTTCGTGTTCACGCCGCGGGGCGACCTGCGTCGCCTCCCGAGGGGCGCGACCCCGCTCGACTTCGCCTACCTCGTCCACACCGAGGTGGGGCACCGCTGCGTGGGCGCGAAGGCGAACGGCCGGATCGTCCCCCTCCGCTACGAGCTTCGAAGCGGCGACACGGTCCAGATCATCACGTCGCCCCTCGGAAAGCCGAACCGGGACTGGCTCAAGATCGTCAAGAGCCCGAACGCGCGGAGCAAGATCCGGCACTGGCTGAAGTCGTCCGAGCACGCCGACTCGGTGGCCCTGGGAAAGGAGATGCTCGAGCGCGAGCTTCGCCGCCGCCGCCTCTCGCCCCCCGAAGCGATCCCGCTCGAGCAGGTGGCCCAGGCGCTCGGATTCCCGGACGTGCATCAGCTCCACGGCGCGATCGGGCGCGGCTCGGTCTCGATCGCCCAGGTGATCCAGCGGTGGTTCCCGCAGGGCGTGGGGCCCGTGCAGCGAATCAAGGAGGCGTCGCTCGACACGCTCCGGGCCATCACGCGCCGCCCGGGTCGCGGAGTCAGGATCCAGGGCGTCGACAACCTCATGATCAACTACGCGAAGTGCTGCCAGCCCGTGCCGGGCGACGCTGTGGTCGGGATCGTCACGCGCGGGCGCGGCGTCACGGTGCACCGGATGGATTGCCCGAACACGTTCGAGGACCGGGTCCCGGCCGAGCGCCGGCTCCTCGTGGACTGGGACGCGGCGCCCGGGGACTCTTTCGTCGTGAAGCTCTCGATCTACGGCGTGGACCGAAGGAGCCTGCTCGCCGATATCGCGAAGGCGATCTCGGCGACCAACACGAACATCCGAACCGCGGGCATCAAGGCGAACGACCGGAACGCGCAGGGCGCCTTCGTCGTGGAGGTGCGGGACCTGAATCATCTGCGCACGGTGATGCGGGCCGTGGAGCGCGTGGACGGCGTCGAGGCGGTGGAGCGCGAGCAGATCTTCGGGAAGCTCCCGCGGCCCGGCGAGGCGGACGCGGCCTCGTGAGGGCGCTCCTCCAGCGCGTGACCCGCGCCTCGGTCCGCGTGGACGGCGCCACGGTCGCGAGCATCGGCCCCGGACTCCTGATCCTCCTGGGCGTCAGGGCCGAAGATCCGCCGGGAGTCGAGGCTCGCCTCGCCGAGCGCTGCGCGGAGCTTCGGATCTTCGAGGACGAGCGGGGGAAGATGAACCGCTCGGTCCGCGAGATCGAGGGCGAAGCGCTCGTGGTTCCCCAGTTCACGCTCTACGCCGACGTCACGCGCGGCCGAAGGCCCGGCTTCGACCCGGCCGCGAAGCCCGATCAGGCGGAGCGCGCGTTCGAATCGTTTTGCGAGCAGCTCGCCGCCACGGGAGTGCCGACGCGGCGGGGACGGTTCGGCGCCTCGATGGACGTGGAGCTGGTCAATCGGGGCCCCGCGACGTTCCTTCTCGAGCTGCCGACGGACTGAACCGCACCGTGCGCGCGAACCTGCTCAATCCGTTCGGCCCCTGCATCGTCCTCGCCTCCGGCTCGGAGCGGCGGCGGGAGCTGCTCACGCTGGTCGGCGCCCACTTCGAGTGCCGTCCCGTGCGGATCGACGAGACGCCGCTCCCCATGGAGCGGGCGGAAGGCTACGTGCTCCGCCTCGCGGAAGCAAAGGCGCGGGCGGCGCTCGCCGCGGGCGCCGCGAAGGAAGAGCCCGGACGGTTCGCCGTGCTGGGCGCGGACACCGCGGTGACGATCGACCGCGACATCCTCGGGAAGCCCGCCGCGCCGGAGGAGGCCGCGCGCATGCTCGCCCGGCTCTCGGGCCGGGTCCACGAGGTGTGGACCGGGCTCTCGCTTCTCGATCCGGTCGACGGCCGGGCGGTGACGCGGGCGGTGCGGAGCATCGTGAAGTTCTCTCGTCTGGACGACGAGGAGATCGGCCGCTACGTCGCCACGGGAGAGCCCCTCGACAAGGCGGGAGCGTACGCCGTCCAGGGACGCGGCGCGCTCTATGTCGAAGCGATCGAGGGATCCTATTCCAACGTCGTCGGGCTCCCGCTGAGCCACCTGAAACAGGCGCTCCGGCTCCTGTGCGAGGCTCCCCGGCGGGCGAGCTGAGCGCGGTAGCCGAAACGTGGACCCCTTCCGACTGACGGACGACGCGCTCCTGGTCCTGGACCAGTCGGCGCTCCCGCGCGAGGAACGGTGGGTCGAGGTCCGGTCCGCCGCGAAGATGGCGGAGGCGATCGCCGGGCTTCGCGTGCGCGGCGCCCCCGCGATCGGGATCGCCGGAGCGATCGGGATCTGGCTCGAGGCGGAGCGGATCGCGGAATCGGAGGGCGGTAGAGCCGCCCGCGGCTCGGTCTCCGCATCGCGCATGAAGGCGCTGGAGGCGTCCGCGGATCTGCTGCGGGCGGCCCGGCCGACCGCGGCGAATCTGGCCTGGGCCGTGGCGCGCGCGATGGGCGCCGGGGCGCGCGGGGCCGCCGCGGCGGACCCGCGTGCCTGGACCGCCCCGATCCGCGCGGAAGCGCTCGCGATCTGGGAGGAGGACCGCGGCCACTCGCGGGCCATGGCGCGCTACGGCCGGCAGCTCTTCGCGACGGAGCGGCGGTTCCTCACGCACTGCCATACCGGAGGCCTCGCGACGGGAGGCGGCGGGACCGCGCTCGGCGTGCTCCTCGAGATCCACCGCTCGGGTCGGCCCATTCAGGTCTGGGCGACCGAGACGAGGCCGCTCCTCCAGGGGGCCCGCCTCACGGCGTGGGAGCTTGAGAACGAAGGCGTTCCGGTTCGACTGATCGTGGACTCGGCCGCGGCCTACGTCATGGAGCGCCGGAAGGTCGAGGCCGTGGTGGTGGGGGCCGACCGGATCGCAAGGAACGGCGATCTCGCGAACAAGATCGGGACGCTGCCGCTCGCGCTCGCCGCCCGCGATCTCGGGATCCCGTTCGTCGCGGTCGCGCCGAGCACGACGATCGATCCCGGATGCGCCTCGGGGGACGAGATTCCGATCGAGGAGCGGTCGCCGGAGGAACTGCTTGGATACCAAGGAATTCCGGTCGCCCCCTCGGGGCTTCCGGCCGAGAATCCCGCCTTCGACGTCACTCCGTGCCGGCTCGTCACCGCCATCGTGACGGAACGCGGGATCCACCGGGGCCCGGCATTCGATCTCGGCGGTTGTTGACAGGGTCGCCCGATACGGGTAAGCTTTTGCGTTTGCATCGGCTATCGGATCTCGAGGAGGTGTGATCGATGGGCACGTACGCCGTGCGCGCCTCGGACATCAAGCAGGACTGGTACGTCGTCGACGCCGAGGGGCGAATTCTGGGTCGACTCGCGAGCGAAGTCGCGAGCGTCCTCAAGGGGAAGCGCAAGCCGACCTATTCCACGCACATGGACGTCGGGGACCACGTGATCGTGGTGAACGCGGAAAAGGTGCGCGTCACGGGGCGGAAGCGGGACGAAAAGCTCTACTTCCGGCACTCGCTCTATCCGGGCGGGGACACCCTCACCCGATTCCGCGACATGCAGGCCCGGAAGCCCGACGAGATCATCCGGCTCGCGGTGAAGGGGATGCTTCCCAAGAACTCGCTGGGCCGGGCGATGATCAAGAAGCTCAAGGTGTACGCGGGGCCGGAGCATCCGCATGAGGCGCAGTCGCCGCGGCCGCTTGTCTGGTCCGGATCCAAGTCCTGAAGGGGGAATCCACGTTGGTGACACAGTTCATCGGAACCGGGCGGCGCAAATCGTCGATCGCCCGCGTTCGGCTCGTGCAGGGAACGGGGAAGCGGCTGGTGAACGGCAGGGATCTCGAGCAGTACTTCTCGAGGATCGCCCTGAGCCGCATCGCCGTGCAACCCCTCGTGGCAAGCAGCACGACGGACAATCTCGATCTCATCGCGAATGTGCGCGGCGGCGGTCTCTCCGGACAGGCCGGCGCGATTTCTCTCGGCGCGGCGCGCGCGCTGCTCCGCATGGACGGCACGCTTCGTTCCTCCCTGGGCAAGGAGGGACTCCTGACGCGCGACGCGCGGATGAAAGAGCGGAAGAAATACGGGCAGGCTGCGGCCCGCAAGCGGTTCCAGTTCTCCAAGCGGTAGCGCAACGCGACGCGAGGCGGGTCGCTCAAGCGCCCCGTCATCACTCACGCTCCCGATCACGGGGCGGTCTCCCCTCGGGGTGGCCCCGGGAATGGACGGAGCGGCGGATCAAGACCGGAGGTGCACGCACGTGGCTGAAATCGGAATGAAAGAGCTGCTCGAGGCGGGGGTCCACTTCGGGCACCAGACCCGCCGGTGGAACCCGAAGATGAAGAAATTCATCTTCATCGAGCGGAACGGCATCTACATCATCGATCTCCAGAAAACCCTGAAGGCGCTGGCCGACGCGCGGACGTTGCTCGAGAACGTCTCACGCAAGGGGAGCACGGTCCTCTTCGTCGGCACGAAGAAGCAGGCCAAGGACGCCGTCGAGGAGGAGGCGCAGCGCTGCGGGATGCCTTTCGTGAACGAGCGCTGGCTCGGCGGCATGCTCACGAACTTCAAGACGATCAAGTCCAATATCCGCCGCTTCAAGGACATCGAAAAGATGGCCGCGGACGGCACGCTCGAGAAGCTCTCCAAGAAAGAGCAGTCCCAGATCGACAAGGAGCGCACGCGCCTCACGAAGATCTTCTCCGGCATCAAGGAGATGGGCCAGCTTCCCGCGACGGTCTTCGTGATCGACACCAAGAAGGAGCGGATCGCCGTGGCGGAGGCGAATCGCCTCGGCATTCCGGTGGTCGGCGTCGTGGACACGAATTGCGACCCGGACGTCGTGGACTACCCGCTGCCGGGGAACGACGACGCGATCCGGTCGATCCGGCTGTTTTCGAGATTCGTCAGCGACACGATTCTGGGGGCCCGGCAGGAGGCCCGGGAGGGAGCGGATGTCGTCGCGCCCGATCTCCCGGCCGCAGCCGTGCCTCCGCCGGCGGACGCCGTCGCGAGCGCCTGACCCCCGTTTCAATCCTCGAACATCCGAGAGTCGCCCCAAGGCCAGGAAGGAGTCATCGATGACGATCACGGCGTCGCTCGTGAAGGATCTGCGCGAGCGGACCGGCGCGGGCATGATGGAGTGCAAGAAGGCCCTCGCCGAGACCCATGGAGATATCGACAAGGCGATCGAGGTCCTCCGCAGGCACGGCCTGTCGCGCGCGTCCGCGAAGTCGGGCCGGGTCGCGAAGCAGGGTCTCGTGTACGCGTATATCCACCCCGGCGACCAGGTGGGCGTGCTCCTCGAGCTCGACTGCGAGACCGACTTCGTCGCGCGCACGGAGGACTTCCGGGATCTCGCCAAACACCTCGCGATGCAGGTCGCGGCGACCGGGGCGATGGCGGTGGATCGCGAGGGGGTGGATCCGTCGCTGATCGAGCGGGAGCGGGCAATCCTCATGGAGCAGGCCCGCGCCACGGGGAAGCCCGAAGGGATCCTCGCGAAGATCGTGGACGGAAAGATCGAGAAATACTACGAGGAGATCTGCCTCATGGAACAGCCCTTCATCCGGGACCCGGACCGGAAGGTGAAGGACCTCGTGACCCAGGCGGTCGCGAAGCTGGGCGAGAACATCGTGGTGCGCCGGTTCGCCCGCTTCCGCGTCGGAGAGAACTGAGCGCATGGCCTCGCCCCGGCGGCGCGTCCTCCTGAAATTGAGCGGCGAGGTCCTCGCCGGAGAGGCCGCGTTCGGGATCGACACCGCCGCGCTGGGCCGGCTCGCCGACGAGATCCAGGACGGGATGAAGGCTCCGATCGAGCTGGGGATCGTGATCGGCGGCGGGAACATGGTGCGCGGGAGCACTGCGACCGTCGAGGGGATCGACCGAGCCGCCGCCGATGCGATGGGCATGCTCGGCACCGTGATCAACGCGATCGCGTTGCAAGACTCGCTGGAGCGCCGCGGGCTCAGCACCCGGGTCCTGAGCGCCATCGAGATGCGCTCGCTGGCGGAGCCCTACATCCGCCGCCGCGCGGTTCGGCATCTGGAGAAGGGCCGCGTCGTGATCCTGGCCGCCGGCACGGGCCACCCTTACTTCACGACCGACACCGCCGCCGTC
>JACQPZ010000021.1 GCA_016207265.1 Candidatus Latescibacterota bacterium
GAGGACAACAAGGACAAACTGAAGGACCTCTCCGATCTCGCGGTGCTGGGCAAGTTCACGAACAACGCGGGAACCGCGGTGAACGTGGACGTATGGATTACCACGGATCCCTCGAATCATCTGACTGAAGCGGATCTCATGAACGACCCCACGCGGATCAAGGTCTGGGGTCCGTTCGCCGTCGCGGCCGGGGCCCCGAAGGTGATCAATTGGAACGAGTCGGCCAACCTTTTCTCCGCGGCCGGCAAGGCGGCCGTCCTCGCCGAGGCGAAGGGCGACGGCAATTTCACCCTCTATGCGGTCGGCCCTGCGGGCGCGTCCTACGACTTCACCGTCGAGAACGGGGCATTGGTCCTCGTGATCGACGTGGGGATCTAGGAACCTCCGGAAGCTCCGAACGCAGCGATTCGGCGCCGGGTCTCGCGAGGGGCCCGGCGCTTTCGCTTTCCCGGGAGGCGCTGCTCCCGGAGGGGCGTTCTCGCTGGCGCCTGGCGCAAGCCCGCTTCAGAGCGCCAGCACGCCCGTTCCGCTCAGCTGATCCGATTTCAGGAGCTGAAGCCCGCGGTTTGCGTCCTCGAGCGGAAAAGGCGTGACGCGCGGCCTGAGCGGAATGGCCGCCGCCTCGCGCAACAGTTCTTCGCCGTCCGCCCGCGTGTTCGCCGTGACGCTGCGCAGGTTGCGCTCGTAGAAAAGCTCGCGCTCGTAGTCGATCGAGGGGATCCGGCTCAGGTGGATTCCGGCGATCGCGAGCGTGCCTCCCTTCTCGATCGACCGCAGCGCGACCGGCACGAGATCTCCGACCGGCGCGAAGAGGATTCCTCCGTCCACGCGCTCGGGGAAGGGCTCGGCCGCCGGGCCGACCCACTTGGCGCCCATCTCCCGCGCGAGCGCCTGGTGCTTTTCGCCTCGCGTCGCGACGAACACCGTGCATCCTCGGGCGAGGGCGACCTGGATCGTGACGTGCGCGCTCGAGCCGAATCCCCAGATCCCGAGCTTCCCGCCCCGCGGCACATCGGTTCGCTCGAGCGCGCGGTAGCCGATGATGCCGGCGCAGAGGAGCGGCGTGGCCTCGGTGTCCGTGAAGATCTCGGGAATTTTGTACGCGTACGCTTCGGGCACGGTCGCCTGGTCGGCGTACCCCCCGTCCTCGTGATAGCCCGTGAAGCGGGCCCCCTCGCAGAGGTTCTCGAGTCCCGCGCGGCAATATCGGCACTCGCCGCACGTGTGTCTCAGCCAGGCGATCCCGATTCGGTCGCCTTCCTTGAATCGCTGGGCGCTTGGCCCGATTCGATCGACGACGCCGACGATTTGGTGTCCCGGAATCAACGGCAGCCGCCGCGGCGGGAGATCCCCTTCGATGACGTGGAGATCGGTGCGGCAGAGACCGCACGCGCGGACGCGCACGCGGACTTCGCCGGGCCCGGGCTCGGGCGCGGGCACGTCGCGCAGCTTGAGCGGGCTACCGCCGATCGGAGCCTGCCCCGCGAGAACCATTGCCTTCATGGCCCGAGTGCCCCCGCATGAGCGCGAATTTGCCGCACCGCAACCCCGCCGCAAGCAGCCGGTAACGTAGCAGAGAGGGAGCGGCGAGGCGAATTCGAAGGCACGTCCATGAGATATCGCTTGCCTTTGGGTGAGGATGGGCGTATGCTAAGTTGTTGATACCTCCATGGATGGAGTTTCACGGGGGTCTCCATGGTCAGGTTCCGCGGCACGCGTTCGCACTCTCGCCCATCCAGGCTCGAGATTCGGCCTGGAGTTGGACGCCCTTCCGGCTCCACGCCTGTTTACCTTGACGATCAGGATGGTCCAAATCCCGCTCCACCCCGCGCGGTGCCAGGTTCGAACCGCGGGCCGACGAGGAGGCTTAGTCATGCCACCAATGGATGAACCCTGGTTCAGACATTTTCCCCCCAAGACTGACTTCTCGAACGTGAAGGCGTTCCGCGGCTACCTGAAAGCAAGTCCCGATTACTCTCCCACCAACAAGATCTGGCGTCTGTATCTTACTCTCGATTTCGACGACTACATCGAGTTCAACGAGGATCAAGACTACATCGCTAGCGTGCCGCTCGAAACGCCGCAGAACCCTGTTGCCGGCACGCTCGTCTGGATCAAGGCGACTTCAGAGCTCCGCCGCGTCAGCACCGCGTCCAGGCGGGGACAGGTGGATTTCTTGCGCGGCAAACTCAGATCTGAGCACCAGAGCCGCACGGGTATAGAGGCAATCGGGGGGGAGATTTTCCCCAAGAAGCGCCCACCAGAGACGGGCGATTATTGCACCGAGGTTACCTTCTGCAATTGCTAATGCATCATCATGGCTGGCCCGCCGGAGGTCGGTGCGAGTGATGGAGCTGCAAGCCGGGATCATTGATGTTCCAGCACGACCTCGTGGGTTATCTCCTCAAGACCGCCCTCCTCGAGGCAGATTCGATCGTCTCGAGCGACCTGGCTGTGGTGGACGTCTCGGGCCGAAACCGGAACTACAAAGTCGTTCGAAAGCGGGGAAATAGCTACCTCGTAAAGCAGAGCATCGGGGACGGCGCGAAGACTACCGTAGCGCGGGAGGCGGCCGCCTACCGGTTCCTCAAGACCGTCCACGGGGCCCGTAAGCTGGCGCCGTACCTCCCCAGATACCTTCGATACGATTCCGAGCGGCGGGTTCTGGTGCTGGGTCTCTTGCGTGACGGAGAGAACCTGAGCGAGTATCACGCTCGGCGCGGGCGCCTTTCCTCCTCGGCCGCGGCCGCCATGGGGAAGGCCCTGGGGACGCTTCATCACCTCACCAAGGATTCCCGCGCGCGATCCGTCCTGGTCGGGGAGTTCACCTCGCGGCCTCCGTGGGTCTTGGGAATTCACAAACCTGATCTCGGCTGGATCCGCAGGGCGAGCGCGGCAAATGTCGCGCTCGTCCGAATTATCCAGCAGTATCCCGAGTTTTGCGCCCACCTGGATCGGCTCCGAAGCGACTGGCACCCGGAGTGTTTGATCCACGGGGATCTCAAGTCCGCCAATTGCATCGTCGCGAAACGTCCCAACAAGAGCCGTGCGTGTTCCCTGAAGATCGTGGACTGGGAGCTGGCGTGCTTTGGAGATCCCTCGTGGGATGTCGGCTCGGTCTTCAGCGATTACCTCGCTCTTTGGCTCCTTTCAGTCCCGATCACGGGCGACCTCCCGCCGGAGCGATTCCTCGAACTCACGCGCTGTCCTTTGGAGCTCATGCGGCCAGCGGTGCTCTCCTTTTGGAGCGCGTACGTTCGACACGGGGACCTGGATTCTGCCCGGAAGCGCTCGCTGCTCGTGCGGAGTGTGGAGTCCGCCGGGGCCAGACTGGTGCAGACCGCCTATGAAACGATGCAGCGCTCCGCCCGGATCAATGGAAACACAGTGTACCTGCTGCAACTGAGCTGGAACATGATGAGTCGGCCAGAGGAGGCCGCAGTGGGCCTCCTGGGCCTTCCGATCGCACGCGGAGCTCAGCGATGAGCCCGTACCTGCACCAGCTCGCGGCCGCGGTCCAGGCAACCGAGATCCGCTCTTCAACCAGCTTCGCTTGGTTCGGGAGGCCCCTGCGCCCTCTTCCCTCCCGCATCAGAGCGATCCTCTCGCCCGCCGCCCGGAGGAGCTATTTCGTCTTCCAGCTCCAGCAGAGGCTCTACGACTCCTTCTATTGCCGTGGGTATGCAGCGCCGATCGACCCGGCTCAAGATCGACCGGAATCGTGGGCGGGAAGTGAACCCTTCGTGAGTGCGTTATCGGAAGCGAACTGCGGCAGCGGATCGTGGGAATCCTGCTGGAAGGTGAGACAGGACGAGGAGGGATCCCTGGCCGTGGAGCGCGGCGGCCTTACGCTCTGGGTAAGGACGGGGGAGTACCGCGGGCATCATGGGCAAGAGCTCGCCCCGGGAGTCCAGGTTGACCTGCGGCTACCCAAGGAGTTGTTGCGTGTATCGCCCGGCTTCTACATGGCCCTCGGCGACAGGGCGTTCGCCGAACTCGACCGGCGCGGACTCGTTCGGGTCTATTGGAACTCCACTCCCGAGGGTGCGATCCGTCTGATGCGGAGCGTGACGACGGCGCTCAACGGAGCCCTCTTTCCGTTCAAGCTCAAGTCATTGAGCAACCCTCGAGCCTTTCTTCGCTGCGACTCGGTCGTGCTCTATGTGCGCGGATCGGACTTTCACGAAGTTGCGAGCATCCTATCGGGGATCTATCGCGATGTGGCGTCCTGCCTGAGACACGGAGTGCCGGCGTTGACCAAGTCTCTTGCTCCCGGCGTCGGCTTCGCCGAGGACCCTCCCGACGGTCGAGGATTCGGCATGAGCCGGTGCGGCCTTGTCGCGGAGGGGCTACTGGAGGCGCGCGAGACAAGTCTTGAGCGGACACAGGACCGTCTGCAGAGCGTGGAGCGCACATTTCGAGAGCACGGCGTTAGCTTGGAGGAGCCGTTCCTGAACCCAGGCTCGCGCGGCACGTACGAGTTCCCACGGGGCGCGCGGTTGGCCGGCGCCGCGCGCGCGAACATCGCGGCCGGCCAGACCGGCGAGCCGCCTGAGCTCCTTCGAACGGCCCTCTCGATCGGGCGCCGTTTGTGCTCGGAAGCGATCTGGGCGGGGGATCGCTGTAACTGGGTGGGGCCGACCGTTAAGTCAGAAGATCACGTGGACAGCGAATCGCCATCGCCGTTCGCGGCGCTCGGACCGGATATCTACTCCGGTACCAGCGGTATCGCTCTGTTTCTGGCAGAGCTTCACAGGCAGGCCACGGACGCCTCCGTGAGAAACACCGCGCTCGGCGCCATACGCCAGGCCCTCTCGCACGTCGACGTGCTCTTGCCTTCAACCGCGCCCGGGTTCTATCGCGGATGGACCGGCGTCGCGTTCTCGGCCGCGCGGATCGGATCCATCCTCGGTGAGGAATTCCTCCTGCGGGAGGCTGAATCGCTCGTTCGACGATTCGTGAGAACGCGGTTGGGTCAGCATCCGTTCGATCTGATCTCCGGGTGCGCCGGCGCAATTCCCGCGCTTCTGATCTTGGGTGAGACGCTGGGGAGCCGCGTTTCGCTCGACCTCGCCGTGGGGATGGGCGATCAACTCTTGCGGGCCGCGCGCCGAGGCAAGGCAGGCTACTCGTGGGAGAGCGCTACCGCACCCGATCACCGCACTCGGACCGGCTTGTCCCACGGCGCTGCGGGTGCGGGTTATGCGCTACTAGAGCTATTTCATGCAACGGGACGATGTAAATATCGAGATGCCGCGCTGGAAGCATTCCGGTTCGAGCGACGCTGGTTCAACCCCGAAGAGGCAAATTGGTCCGACAGTCGCTGGGGGCGACGAAGAAGCAATGGCGAGGGAGCGTCGGGTTCGTTCGGTACCACCTGGTGCCACGGTGCCCCGGGGATTGCCCTCTCCCGCATTCGTGCTTACGAGATCACGGGAGAGCAGCTACTTCGTGCCGAGGCCGAGATCGCCCTGGAAACGACACGGAGGGCCCTGGAGGCGGATCTCCTCCAGGGTACTGCGAGATACTCCCTGTGCCATGGCCTCACGGGGAACGCCGATGTGCTCCTCTACGGCCGGGAGGGGCTGGGGTCCGTGAATTCGCTCCAGGGAGACCTCCCGGTGCAGGTCGGAGAGGCGATGATGGAAATGTGCCGTGATGATCATCCCTCGGGCCGGGAGCCGATACGCGCCGAGAGCTCTCCCGGTCTCATGCTGGGTCTTGCAGGCATCGGATACTATTGCCTGCGCCTCGGTCAGCCAGGGACTCCATCACTTTTGATATTGAGAAGAGAATCGTTCCTCACTTCGAGGAGCGGTCGAAGCTCTCCACCAGCCACACGTCGGTCTGGCGTGTGATTATGGAAGCAACGACCCTCGACCCATCCGGCGTGATGACGGGATTGAGCAAGTTCCCCTTGCGGGGAAGCTCCATGACCACTCTCTGGCCGCTCCCGTCGCTGGCGATCTGCACGATCCGATCCTCTCGATCGCCGTGATCCCATGCGTAGATCCATCGGGCGTCACTCGACCAGCCGATCGGATACATGGGGGGCCCATCGTAGACACGCGCGAGCGACTGATCGGCCGTGGAGAGGACCCAGATTCCGGCTCGAGACGGATCCAACCACCTAAGAAAGGCGATTCGATCCCCGCGCGGGGACCATTGCGGGCTGAGCACCTTCGCAATGGAATCCGGCGTGAGGAGATGCCGTTCCTCTCCGGTACCCGGATCGAGGACCGACAGGGTAGCGCCGCCCGGCGCCTGGTATACGATGCGATTCCCCGGAGCCCAGACCAACGAAAGGCCCGGCGCCGCGGCCATCCCGCCCCGCGAAATCACCTTGGCCGGCGCACCGTGCAAGCTCGCGCGCCAGATCCGCCACGCGCCTCCGTCGTCCGACGCGAAGGCGACCTCGTCCCCGCTCGGCGACCACGCTGGGCAGGCGTTCATCGATTTCCTGAACGTGAGCTGCCGCTCGTCTCCACCCTCCACGGGGAGCAGGAATATGTTGGCGGGCGATCTGTCCCCCTTCGCGAAGGCCACCCACCGGCCGTCGGGCGATATGTGCGGACTGCCGTCGAAGCTGGTTCCGGATGTGAGCTGTGTCGGAATCGCGAGACGGTTGCCTTTCGACGGCCGACGCTTGAACGACCAGAGATTTGACTGCACAAGCTCACGCGCGTAGAGCATGAGTCTCCCGTCCCTCGAAAATGTGAGAGCAGATCCCATCTGGATCCCTGGCAGGACGACGAGCGGTGGCGGTCGCGGCCTCCGGTCCCGCGATTTGACGGGCAGCTTGCAAAGATTCATGGTAGGTCCATTGACTCTGAGAAAGTAGACGGCGTCCCCGGTCGGAGACCAGCGAGGCGACTGGATCGGCGCGTCGCTCTCGAAGACCAGACGGGGCTGATCTCTGTGAGGGGACATCGTCCAGAGGCCATGCCGACCGCGGTCGCTGACGGTGTAGAGC
>JACQPZ010000022.1 GCA_016207265.1 Candidatus Latescibacterota bacterium
GCTTTCGCCGCGGGCGATGGGTGCCGAGGAGCGCGATTGGTCGAGCGGGGAGCAGGAAGCGTTCCAGGCGACGGAGTGTGGGACGCGGTGCCGCGTCGCGACGGAACGGGAGGCGAGGCCGGGGCTTGAGACGGAGCGCACCGCGCCGGGGCGACTCCGGCGGCGACCGCGCCGGTGTCGGATGCTCGACGGTGTTGATCGCGCTACCTGCCGCCTCCGAGATCGAAACGATGCCCCAACGTGAGCTGGGCCGATCCTTCCGTGCTGCTCGGCCCCGAAGGCTTGGTGCGCTCCATCCGGTCGATCCGACCCTCGAGCGAGATCGAGTTCTCGCCGAGCCCCGGGACTCGGAGGAGCGAGATTTGAAGCCGCGCGGAGTAGCGCCCCTCCTTCGTATCCTGCTGCTCGTACGTGCGCGTCGTGCCCGCGATGAACGGAGTGACGAGGAGCCGCCCCGGCAGCGCCTCCCATCGGGCCTCGAACGATCCCTGGAACGTGGTGTCCGTGATATCGAGATCGCGGAGCCGGGATTGCTCCAGCCCGAGCGTGAGCGTGCTCACGACGCGGCCCGGATGTCGCCTGGTGGAGACCAGCGATCCCGACGCGAGCCGGCGGCGCGTGTTCGAGCGATGGCTGTCTTCGGAGACGACGACGTCGAACCGGGCGGTCGTGCGTCCGCCCATCCGCTCCGCGGTGGAGAACTCGGTCGCGACCCGGTTCTCCGTGAACTCGGTGTTGGCGCCCCGGTGCGTCACGCGAACGAACGACGGAGTGACCCAGCTATCCTGATTCAGCGCGAGGCGGATCCCGACGGCGCCGCGGTCCACACGCACGGTGGGTTCGAGACCCGTCCGCTCCGCCGGCTGCTCCGACCGGAAATTCCCGAAGAGCCGCCAGTTCAGCAGCAGCCGCTCGAGCCCCGCGAAGCCGCCGCGCCGATTCGAAAGGGCGTAGGGGTTGAGCGCGGTCGCGAGATCCGGCTGGTACGAAAACGCCTGCGCCCGCGCCGCGAACCCCGCCGCGCGTCCCGAGATCTCGCCACGCCAGGCCGTGCGCGAGCGGCCGGGCTCGAGCCCCTCGACGGCGCGGTGCCGCACCGTCGCCCCGTCGGCGAGGAGCCGCCATGCTCGGGAGATATCCCACCGCCCCATCGCGCCATAGATCAGCCGCCGCCGCGTGACCGGATCGCCCGCACCGGGCGTGGGGTCCTCGTGCGTGTAGCCGCCGTAGACGGTCGCCCGGACGCGCTCGTGCGCGAGCGAGCGCGTGAGGCGCGCGGCGTAAAGATCCGACCGCGGCTCAAGGATCGCTCCGCCCGCCGAGAACGGCCGCGATTCGACCGCGACGTAGCCGTCGAGATCGCCGATCGGCGTCCGGGCGAGCGAAGCCTGCGCGGCGCGGCGTGGAACCGGGCTCATGAGGAGCGGCGTTTCCGCGGCGCCGGAGGGCGGGGCGTCGCTCCACTCGAGGGACGCGCGCGGGGAGCGGTATCGGAGCAGCATCCGCTGCGGCGCGCCGCTCCCGTTTCCGATCTCGTCGAAGCGGAGCCTCATCGAGACTTCCGCCTCGAGGCGCCGGCCGCCCGCAATCTCGTAGCCCAAGCGCCACGCGCCCCAGCCGACCGCGGAGGCGTCTTCGGAGCGGAAATGGGTCCGCCCCTCCGCGATCCATGTCGCCGAGCCGGTGAGTCGAGACGCCCGCGCCGGCGGGGGCTCCGTGCGCGTCACGACCCGGCCGGGCTGCCCGAGTCCGCTGGGAGGAGGGGCGCAGAGGATCGAGACCGCCCTCGCCACGACGGTCTGGGGCGCTTCCACGCGGAACTCGAGCCTGTGCTCGCCGAGCCGCCGCGTCGGAAGCGGGCCCCGCATGGCGACCTCCACCGGACGGCCGCCTTCCATGAACCCCTCCTCGATCGAGATGAGATCCCCATCCATATAGAAGGCGGCGCGGAACGGTCCGCTTCCGTTTCCCGTCACGACCGCGCGGGGCAGGATGGTGTCTCCGGCGGCGAACGTGGCGCCGTGCGGGGGCCACTCGAGCGTCGCCGATTGGACGATCACGTCCGACGCCATCGCGGGCACGAGGCTCACCGGGTGGGCGGCGACCGTGGCCGGGTCCACGCGGAAGACGGCGTCCACGACGACGGGGTTCAGGGTCTCGTCGGATCCGTAGAACGTCAGCCGGATCCCGAGGCGCCCCTGCGGAATCGTGCGCGCCACCGAGCCCGGAAGCGTGACCGGAGCCTCGAGTCGTGCCGCTCCGTTTCGTGGGAGGAAGATCGAGATCGGCTCCGTCGTCTGATGGATCGGCATGACGACCATGTCCAGCGTATCCGTGTCCAAGCTCGTGCTTGCCACCTCAGGGGACGTGAGGAACTGGATCCGCGCCGACGTGAAGTAGGCGTCCGTGTTCGCGGTCTCGCGCACCGGTATCGAAACCGGAAGGGGAACGTCGGGGGTGAGGGCGAGCCCGATGTTGTCGGTCTGGACGCGCTCCACCCTGGCCCGCGCGAGCACGGTGAAATAGACGATCGGCAGATCGAACGTCACGGACCCATCGGTCGCGGAGATCCGGTTCACCCGCATCCCGAAAAGATGGCCCAGAGCAAGCGGCGCGGAAGGCTTGAGGTGGACCGTGTCACCGGCTGCGGACCAGATCGGGGCATCGATGTTGATGACGCCACCGCCGGAGCTGGGATCGAGATCGGCGACCGAGAAGGCCCCATCCTTGAGCGTGGGCTGGTCGAAGACAAAGAGTATCGTGGCGTCGGGCGGCACCCGCCTCGCGCCGTCCTCGGGATACGTCGCGATCTGCGAGACGACGGCCGCCGCCGGGTTCGCGAGCGCGGCCGCCAGGCTCGCGAGTGCCGTCGCGAGAAGAAACCGGCACGCGGCCCTCGATCGTATGTGGGTCAAGGAGATTCGCCTTTCGCGGGGAGGGTTTGGGATTGCGGACCGGAATGAGGCGCC
>JACQPZ010000023.1 GCA_016207265.1 Candidatus Latescibacterota bacterium
ACGAAGACGGCCGTCGCGAGCACGGCCAAGAGCATCGCCTGGCCTCCGTACGTGAGCGGATGCCCGACCGCGCCCACGACGCGACTCGGAAACGCGGCTCCTTTCGCGACGAACCGAGCAAGCGCGTAGAGCGCGGCCGCGGCCGCGGAGACGAACAGGATCGCGACCCACCGCCTGGCGAGTCGCTCGTTAAGGGCGTGGTATGCGGCGACGGGGACGAGAAGGAGCAGGAACCCCTTCGTCACGCGCGGCCAGCTCGCGTGCGGATCGTGGGCGAACGCGGCCGAGAGCGCGAGCGCCGCGATCCAGCCGAGGGTCGGAAGATCCAGGGGCGTCCGGACCCAACGCCGCCCGCCGATCACGAGGCACGCCGCGAGCGTGAGCGCCGCCGTGGCGACGAGGGCGATCGAGATCGGCGCTACGCTCCACGGGAGCGCCGCGGCAAGGAGCAGGAATGCGACCGAAGCGGCGCGGCCGAGCGTCTCACCGGCCCGATACCGGATCACGCGCGCGATCCTATCATGCCGGACTCAGGGGTGATCCTTCGTCCGTCCCGATGGCAGCCACGGACAGGCCCACGTCCTGCCCGCGCCTCCTGCCCGCGCCTCCTGCCCGCGTCTTCCTGCCCGCGCCTCCTGCCCGCGTCTTCCTTGACAACCCGGGACTCGTCCCGGAGACTCGCCCCGTGGCGTCGTCTGGCGAAGGAGCCTTGGCGTTTCCGTGCGTCCGCCACGCGACAAATCCGTGACCCCGACACGCCTCGGCCTTTGGAAGAATCGCGCCGCGCGCTTTCTCACGGGCGCGGGCGCCACGCTCTCGGGCGCCTTCCTTGGAATCCTCCGGAATAAATGGCTCGCGCTGCATCTCCACGCGTCGGGCTTGGGCGTCCTCGCGCAGGTTACATCAGGCCAGATCTGGCTGGGCACCCTCGCGGGAATGGGCCTCAGCCTCCCCGTCGCCCGCGCCATCGGCGCGGCCGGCGGGCTCGGGGACCCCGCGACGGCGCGGCGGACGATCTGGACGGCGCTCTCCTTGGTCGGCATCGGATCTTCGGCGGTCGCTGCCGTCGGCCTCCTATTCGCGCGCCCGATCAGCACGGCGTTGCTCGGGACTCCCGACCACGCGCTGCTCGTCCAGATCTCGATGCTCGGCGTGACGGGTGTGGCGCTGCAAGGCATCCTCTCCGGGCTCTTCGCGGGGCGGTCGGACATCGGAGCGAACCTGGCACTCTCCCTGGGTGGGGGGACCGCCGCCGTTCTCGTCACCTGGGCTCTGGTCCCCCGCCTCGGCCTCGCGGGCGGCGCCCTGGGAGCCGCCGTTCTCGCGCCCGCGGGCGTCGCGGTGGCGCTCTTCTTCCGCCGGCGCTCCTACGCGGGCGTCTTTACTCCGAAGCCCGAGCGGCCCTTCGATCCGGCTCTCGCCCGCTCGATCATCGGCATCGGCGCCGCGGCGCTTCTGCTTTCCCTCGTTGATCTCGGCACGATGCTCTCGGTCCGGGCGCACTACCTCCGCGTGAACGGGATCGCGGCGAACGGGCTCCTCCAGGCGGCTCTCTCGCTCTCACAGCAGGTGGGGGCGGTCTTCGGCACGTACATTTCGAGCTACGCCTTCGGAAAGGTGAGCGCCATCGCATCCGCGGCGGGTTCGGGCGGCGTCCGAGCCTATACGCGAAAGCAGTGGACCCCGTTCCTTCTGCTCGCGGCGGTCACCGTCGCCGCCGCCATGGTCGCGGCGACTCCGCTCCTCCATCTCCTCTATTCGAGCCGCTTCGACCCCGCGCGTCCGATGGTGGCGTGGGCGCTCGTGGGCGAGTTCTGCCGGGTCGGGATGATCGGCTGGGCCGTCGGGGCGTTGCCCCTCGGCGGAGCAAGGCTCTGGGTTCCCATCGGGCTCGCCCCGCCCGCCGGGCTCGCGATCTCCTACGCGGTCCTCGCGAATACGGGCGCGGGGGTGGTCAGCCTTCCCCTCGCGTACCTGGCATCGGGTTTCGTGTCTCTGTGCTTCGGGGGGATCGCGATGAGCCGGGCCGGCGTCGCGCCGGCGCGCAGGGATATCGCCCTGGCGCTCGCGTGCGCCGCCGCGCTGGCCGCGCTCGCCGCGCGGGTCGCGCGCTAGGGACCGCCCCCCTGCAGCGCGCACTCACGGCACACAAGATGGGTCGGCCCGACGCGCAACTCGTCCTGGGACGAGTTGGGTCTCAAACCCCGGGGAAGTGTCAACACCTACCCCGAATAAGACAGCCTAGTCGGACTCGCTGCGCTCGCGCGGCAAACGCGCCGGACTCCTCGCTCCGCGGAGCGCCGCGCGGACGCGACGTAGCAGCGGCGACAGAATCATGAACGTCCGGATCCGCCTCCGGATGCGCCTCGGGCCGAGCGCGACCCGGAGACCCTCCGGCGTGAGGCGGTGCGTCGCGTCGGCGATCGTGAAGATGCGCTCCTCGCTGCCGATCAACTCGCGATGCCGATCGGCCTCGGGTCCCTCCCAGGCGGCATCCCTCGCCTGTGTCACATGGCCGTACGCGTGATTCTGATGGATCACCAGAGCGGATGCCGTCGCGTCCACGACCGGCCAGCCGAGCCTGCGCGCGCGGTAGATCATCCAATTGTCCCAGCCCGGCCTGCCGACGGCGAAGGAAGGGAGCCTGCCGATCGCGCCGCGGGGGTACACGAAGTAGTCGCTCCCCGAGGGCGGGTGGAGAGTTCCCGCTCGCGCGGTCCGCCCGCGGAGCGCGGCCTCCCAATCGCTCCGCCCGAAGTCGATCGGCTCGTTCACGTCGAGATCCCATCGCTGCCCGATCATGAGGAACTTCGGCTTTCGCCCTGCCGCCCGCCCCGCCGCATCCACGAAATCGCTCAGCAGAAGGATGTCCGCGTTCACATAGCAGAGGAGCGGCCGCCTGGCGCGCGCCTCCACGGCGGCGAAGGTCGAGTCGAGGAGCGGCGTTCCGAATTCGTTGCGCTCGACGCCGGCCACATGCTCCACGCCCAGCTCGGCAGCCGTTTCGGCGGCTCCCGCCTCGTTGCCGCAAACGAGGACCTGGCACTCGGGACGCAGACGGATCCAGCTCTCGAGCGCGTTCCGCTGGATGATCCCGATGTGGCCTTCGAAGGGTTTGGGGATCGTGAAGACGGCCAGCATGCGGCGCGGATCAGGCCCGTCGCAGCGCGAAGCAGCCGAGGCCGTAGAGCATCGCGCGGGGCGTCGCGTTGAGAACGGCCGACTCGTCGCTCGAGACCCACCGGTTCTCCGCGTCCTTGATCCAGTACTCGCGGCGCTCGACCGAGAAGCCTTCGAGGAGCCGCGGCAGGCGGTTCCCGCCGTACACGCGATGCCAGGGCGGGAAGACGGCGTCCCTCCCCACGGGAATCGTGAGGAGCATCCTTCCCCCGGGCTTCATGAGCGCGCGCATCCGGGCCATCGCGGCGAGGTCGCCTTCGGCGCGGCTTTCGACGACGCCGTACCGGCCCGGAAGTCCCACGTGCTCGATCGCCGAGCAGTTGATCACGAGGTCGAAGTGCTCCGGCTCGAGCCCCAGCTCGAAGATGTCCCCGCGCAGGAACGCGAGCCGCGCATGCCGGTAGGGCCACTCGATATCCTCGAGATCGACGGCCGTCACGCGGAAGCCGCGCTCCGCCGCGATGAGCCCGAGGAAGCTCCCGCCGCAGCCGAAATCGAGGGCCGCCCCGGGCCCCGACGGGATCCGCGCCGCGACCCAGGACCACTCGAGGTCGCGGTCCCCGCGCAGGTCGCGGGTCCCCGAGGCGACGGGACGGAGGCGCTTGCGCATCGCGCGGAGGGCGGAGAAGACGGGATCGGGAATCGAGATGGGGACGTGGACCCTACGCATGGGATGGACCCGCCATCCGCGCATCATATCATGCGAGGCGCGCCGCTTCGCGATAGGCCTCCATCGTGATCTTCGCGGTCCGCTCCCACGTGAACCGACGCGCCCGCTCGACACCCGTCCGACCCAGCTCCTCGCGACGCGTCGCGTTCGAGAGGATGTCGGAGATGGCGGCGGCCCAGGCGTCGGGATCCCGCGGCGGGAGGAGCGCCGCCGCCCCTCCCAGGGTCTCCGGGAGCGCCCCGGCGGAAGAGGAGAGCACGGGCACTCCGCACGCCATCGCCTCGAGCGGAGGAAGCCCGAAGCCCTCTTCCAGCGAAGGCTGCACGTAGAGGGCCGCTCCCGAGTAAAGGAGCGCGAGATCGTCGTCGGAATCCAGGAGCCCCGCGAATCGGATGGACCCGGACACGGACGCGGCGAGCGCGCGCCGGGCCAACCGATGGGTCGGGGCCCACTCGGGGCCCGAGATCACGAGCGGGGGCCTCGATCCAGCGGGGATTCGCCCGAGGGCGTCGATCAGGAGCGAGAGGTTCTTGTGCTCCTTTCGGGCCCCGACGTAGAGGAG
>JACQPZ010000026.1 GCA_016207265.1 Candidatus Latescibacterota bacterium
CGGGGCGGTAGCATGCCGATCTTCACGCCGCCGGTGTGGCTCCTGGACGCGGTCAACGTGATCAGCCTCGCGATCCTGCTCTATTTCAGCGCGCTCCAGCTCGTGCTCTTCGGGCTCCTTATCCTTTCGTTCTTCGACATGCGCCGCCGTCTCGCGCAGAACTTCTACGCCGACTACGAAGCGGTCGCGAAGTCCCATTTCACATTCCCGATCAGCGTCCTCGTTCCGGCCTACAACGAGGCCCCCAGCGTGGTCGAGTGCATTCGCTCGGTCCTGTCCCTGGACTACCCCCAGCACGAGGTCATCGTCATCAACGACGGTTCGACGGACGACACGCTGGCGAGGCTGCGCCGGGAGTTCAAGCTGGAACCCCGCGAGACCGTGTACCGGAAGAGCCTCGCGGTGTCGGGGGCCATCCGGGCCATCTATCGCTCCACGACGCACCCGAACCTCGTGGTGATCGACAAGGAGCACGCGGGGAAGAGCGCGGCCTTGAACGCGGGGATCAACCTCTCGCGCTATCCGCTCTTCTGCACGATCGACGCCGACTCGCTGTTCCAGGAGAACGCCCTGCTGCGCGTCGTGCGGCCTTTCCTCGAGGATCCGGACCGCGTGATCGCCGTGGGGGGCCAGGTCCGCGTCGCGAACGGGTGCAAAGTCGAGCGCGGGCGGGTCGTCGAGCCCCGGCTGCCGCAGAACATTCTCGCGGCGTTCCAGGTCGTCGAATATTTGCGCGCTTTCGTCGCGAGCCGCCTCGGACTCTCCGCGATGAACAACCTCCTCATCCTCTCGGGCGTATTCAGCCTCTTCCGCAAGGACGTCGTGGTCGAGGTGGGAGGCTACCGCTCGGACGTGGTCACCGAGGACATGGAGTTGGTCCTTCGCCTTCACCGGCACATGAGGGAGCAGGGCCGGCCGTACGCCGTCCAGTTCCTCCCCGATCCGATCTGCTGGACCGAAGTGCCGCAGCGCGTCGGGGCGCTGGCGCGCCAGCGCGGCCGGTGGCACCGCGGGCTCATCCATTCGCTCTGGCTGCATCGCTCTCTGGCGTGGAGACCGCGCTCGGGCTCGCTGCGCTGGATCGGACTTCCCTACTATTTCTTCTTCGAGGTGATGGGCCCCCTCGTGGAGCTGGTCGGCTATATCCTGATCCCGATCGCCTATTTCATGGGGTTCCTCTCGCCCCTCTATTTCTGGGCGTTCCTGTTCCTCGCGATCACCTCCGGTGCGTTTCTCTCGATTTCCGCGGTCTTCCTGGAGGAGCTTTCCTTCGGTCTCTACCGGAGCTGGGGCGACTTCGCCCTCATGATCGCGGTAGGCGTCCTCGAGAACTTCTCCTATCGCCTCCTGACTCTCCTCTTCCGCCTCGGCGCGGTGCTCGATATCATCTTAGGGCGCGGCGGATGGGGGAAGCAGGAGCGCGCCGGCTTCGGGCGCGCCGGCTCCACCCCCGCAAAAGCCTGAGTCTCAGCCGCGCTCGTCTCCTTCCCGAGGGGGTCCGAGGTGCGGCTGCGGGCGGTTCTCGTCGTGGCGGCGTGTCTTTTGCTCCGCGCCCCGGAAGCCCGCGCCGTCGCGCCCATTTTCGACGATACGCCGCGGGGCCGCGCGCTCGCGGCGCGGGCGATCGCGGCCGGGCTTACGCGCAAGCCGCCCGGCATGGACCGCACGGCCCGCGCGGGACCGCCGCCCCCAACGGTGGGCCGGCACTACAAGGCGATCGTCATCCTGCTCCAGTTCCCTCCGGATCCCGGGATCCCCGGAGACCCGGGAGTGCTGGCCGACACGCTCGCTCACCCGCCCTCGGGCTACGACTCGCTTCTCTTCAGCGTGGGCACGCATCCGACCGGGAGCCTGCGCGACTATTACCACGAGACCTCGCGGAACCAATTCGACATTAGCGGCGTCGTGACGCGGTGGTACACGGCGCCCCACCACTACGCCTACTACACGGACGGCAATTTCGGAAAGAACGACCCGCCGAACAACGCGCAGCAGATGGCCAGGGACGCGACGGTCCTCGCCGACGCGGACCTCGATTTCAGGGACTTCGACAACGACGGTCCCGACGGGATTCCCGATTCGGGAGACGACGACGGGTTCGTGGACGCGCTCTTCGTGGTCCACGCCGGTCCCGGCGCGGAGGAGACGGGCTCCCCGGACGATATCGCCTCCCACCAGTTCGAGTTCGAGAACGTCTACACGAGCCCGGATCCCGGATCGATCCAGGCGTTCCTCTACACGACCGAGCCCGAGAAATGGATCGGGATGGCGCCGCACACGGCGCCGAACCAGATCATGTCGGTCGGAACCTTCTGCCACGAGTTCGGCCACATCCTGGCCCTCCCGGATCTCTACGACACGAGCGCCCCGCCCACGAGCGAGGGAATCGGAGAATGGGACCTCATGGGCTCGGGGAATTTCTGCCACGCCCCCGGCGAGTCGCTCGGGACCTCCCCGACCCATTTCTCCGCGTGGTCCAAGGTCACGCTCGGATGGGTCGCGGCGGAGCAGCCGACCGACGACCAGCCGGGGATCACGCTGACGCCCGTCGAGACCGGGGGCCCGATCTACCGCCTCTGGACCGACGGGGACAACATCACCGAGTATTTCCTGATCGAGAACCGACAGCCGGTCGGATTCGACGCGGGCCTCGTGCGCCGATCCGTGGAGATCGAGGGGCTCCAGGCGCACGGGCTCGTGATCTACCACGTGGACGAATCCGTATCCGGCAACAACTACGCGCCCCACAAGCAGGTGGACGTCGAAGAGGCGGGTGGTGCGGAATCGGTCTCCGGGCCGCAGGGCGTGCAGAATCTCGACGTCCGCCGGGGCTCGGCGGGCTCCGCCGTCGCGTGCGGGATCTCCGTGAGCCTCACGGGGAATCGCGGGGACCGATACGATCCGTGGCCGGGACCGCTTCTCGCCCGGGACTTTAGCTCGACCTCGTGCCCGTCGAGCGTAACGGCATGTGGCGGCTTCTCCCAGGTCGCGGTCAAGAACATCACCGAGACGGGACAGGACGTCACCGCGGACATCTTCGTGAAAGGAGCCACCGTGCTCCGGATGAGACCCGCGATGGACGACGCGCCAAGCATGGGAACCCCGAACAACGGAAACGGCCTGGCCGAGCAGGGAGAATCGGTCCGTCTCCGTTTTCCGTTGGCCAACCTGGGCCTTTCGACCACCCAATCGCTCTACGCGAAGCTCTCCGCTCTCGACCCCTACGCGACGATCACGGCGGGCGATTCGATCGATTACGGCGCGATCGGGGTCGCCGCATTCGACTCGGGGACGGTGGTCGAGGCGGCGATCAACGCGGCGCCGGATCCGATCGGCTCGAGCTTCCGCTACGAGCTGCATTCCCCGTCCGGGGTCGTGATGGCGGACACGGTCCAGATCCTCATCGGAACGAAGACGGGAATCTGCGACGACTTCGAGGGCACGACGCAGCGCTGGTACGGCACGCCGGCGGCCTGCTCGAGCGTGAACGAATGGCATCGGGAATCCGGGATCAACAGCACGCCCGGCGGCGCCTGGGCGTGGCGGGTCGGCCCGGTGGGGTTGATCGGGAGCTACGCGAACGAGGAGGACGCCCGGCTCGTCAGCCAGCCGATTCGCCTGACGGGGACCGCCGACACGCTGAGCTTCTATCACCGCTACGACACGGAGCCGGGACGCGACGGGCTGTCGGTGGAGATCAGCGCCGACGCAGGCGCAACGTGGGCCCTTCTCCACCCCGTGCCCGACTATCCGTTCCCGGGGAATCTCTGGAGCGGACTTCAGACGACGTTCACGCAAGCGAAGATTCCGCTCACGGGCTTCGCCGGCACGGTCCAGATCGCCTTCCGATTCCAGTCGTTCCCGTCGCTCGGAGGGCTGGGATGGTGGATCGACGACGTCCGTGTGAACGGAGACGCCACCTGCCTCACGACGGCGGTTGAAGTGCGCCGATTCGACGCATCGGTGATCGCACCGGGTCCCGCCGTGCGGCTCGAATGGGATCTCGAGGACGGAGCGTACGCGACGGTCGGGATCGATCGGGCCGTGGAGGCCGAAGGCCGCGGCCGGATCGCGACGCTCGCCGGAGGCACCGGCGCCGGATCGTACGAGGACCGCGACGTCGTACCCGGGAGGATCTACCGCTACTGGCTCACCGCGGCCCGCGAGGGCGAGGCGGGCGTCGAGGCGGGCCCCGTGGAGGTCGCAATCCCCGCCACATCCGCCGCGCCTCGCGCGCTCGCGCTGGGCCGCCCGCAGCCGAATCCGTTCAATCCCTCGTCCACGATTCCGGTCTCGCTGGACCGGGACGGCCCTTTCGTGTTGCGGGTCCTCCGCGCGGACGGATCATTGGTGCGGACGCTCCATGACGGTCCGGGCGTCGCCGGGACGCAACGATTCCGCTGGGACGGAACCGACGATCGCGGAGCGTCCGTGGGCTCGGGGGTCTACTTCGTGATCCTTGAATCCGATTCCCGAAGACGGACAGAAAAGGTCGCCCTATTGCGATGAGCACGGGGACGAACACGCGGATCGACGGGCCCTTGGTCTACCTCGAAACGCCGGGGCCGGAGCATCTCCCGGCGATCTGGAAGGTGTACCTCGACGCCCCGGACTACTTCGAGGCGGTGTCGGGATCCTCCGACTTCGACCCCGGTTCGGTGGAGATGATGTACGAGGAGGCTCTTTCCGAGGAGAATCGCTACTACCTCGCGATCCGCCGCACCGACACGAAGGCGCTCATCGGAACGATCGAGTTCGAGGCGGGCGCCGACGAGGTGCCCGCCACGCTTCGTGGGCTCGTCCTCGCCCAGGGAGAGCGGGGCAGAGGATTCGGACGGGCCGCGCTGGAGCTGGCAGAGGGGTTCCTCGCGAACGAGCTTGGAGTGACCGTGATCGCGGCGGACGTGCCGGCGGGCTACGACGACGGAACGAGGTTCCTCGAAGCGCTCGGCTATCGCGAGCGCCGGCTCAAGTCGGGGGAGAGGCGCTGGGTGAAGCGGATCGGGGAGGAGTAGCGCTCCTCGACTTGAGCGCCTCGTTGACCTTCGAGGAGAGCACGCCCACCTCGAAGGGCTTGCTGATCACGAAATCGATGCCGTGCGCGATCTGCACCTCCTCGCTGATCGTCGCGCCCCAACCCGTCACCAGGCCCAGCACCGGCCTCGGCCCGCCGTCCTGCCGTACGACGCGGGCGACTTCCCAGCCGCTCACGTCCGGCATGCCGAGATCCGTGAGCACGGCGTCGAAGCCCCCGCCCCGGAAGAGCTGGATCCCCTCGCTCCCGCAGCGGGCGGTGACAACCTCGTGCCCGTCCTGCGCGAGCGCGTCGCGCATGACTTCGAGCAGCTCGATCTCGTCATCGACCACGAGGATGCGCGCGCCGTACGGCGCGCCGTGCTGCTCCGGAACGGCGTCCGTTGCCTCGGACGGATCCACCGACGGGAATCGCATGCGCACGACGGTGCCCACCCGCTCGGTCGTCTCCACTTCGATCGTCCCGCGATGCCGCGTGACCGTCCCGTAGACCATGGAGAGGCCGAGGCCGTTCCCCGAAAGCCCTTTCGTGGTGAAGAAGGGCTCGAACATGCGGGATCTCACCTCCGCCGACATCCCGACGCCGTTGTCCGCCACCTCGAGCACGGCGTCCTTGCCCTCGGCGCGCGTTCGGACCACGATGATTCCGCCCATCGGGAGCGCGTCGACGGCGTTGAAGATCAGATTCGTCAGCGCCTCGCGGATCTCGGCGCGCGTGCCGAGGATCGGAGGCGGGTCCTGCGTCTCGAGCCGGACCTCCACCTTGACGCCCCGCCGCTCGGC
>JACQPZ010000027.1 GCA_016207265.1 Candidatus Latescibacterota bacterium
GCTTCGTCCGCTCAAACTTCTGCTTCGCCATGAAGGCAGACCCTCCTCAGGAAACCCTTCCGATCGGCAAACACGAGGGGCGAGGTGCTACCGCGTGCTACGGAACTCGACCAATCGCGATGCGGACAATGGAGCCCACGAGCGGAATCGAACCGCTGACCTTTTGCTTACCATGCAAATGCTCTACCGACTGAGCTACGTGGGCGGTGGTGCGGCGCGCGGCAAAATCGGATGCGAGCAAGGGCCTACCCATACCCAGCAGACCCCACAAGGCGCCAAGGCACTGCCACTGCATGCCAAACAGGACAAAATACCCCGTCCCGACTTTCCCGATTCGGAAAAAGTCGCCGGTAGTCGCGAACCGAAGAAGCTACGGCACCCCAAATCCCCTGTCAACGGGAAATTTGCGGGGGGCTCAGGCGGACCAAGTCGCGAGATCCAGCCGGGTCAAAACGCGAGATTCCGCCGAGTCAAAACTGGAGCGGGAAACGGGATTCGAACCCGCGACCCTCAGCTTGGAAGGCTGACGCTCTAGCCACTGAGCTATTCCCGCTCGCAGGCCCTAATCGATTGGAGGGGGAAGGATTCGAACCTTCGAAGGCTTAAGCCGGCAGATTTACAGTCTGCTCCCTTTGGCCGCTCGGGCACCCCTCCGACGATCGACGCCCAAAGTCGATTTTGGAGCTGGCGAAGGGACTCGAACCCCTAACCGCCTCATTACAAATGAGATGCTCTACCATTGAGCTACGCCAGCGTCCGGACGGCCCAGCGAATGCAACCCGCCCGCGCGAGGGCTCGCCGGGCGCAGTGTACGTGCGTGGGGATGAGGCGTCAACAGAGGGTGGTGGCGGATGGTGGCGACGGAACCGCTCGGCGTAGGAGTCAGGCGGCGCGGCTTGCGCGCGCGGCTCGCGTGCGCTACGCGGCGCGGCTTGCGCGCGCGGATGCCTTGCGCAGCGAGGAGAGCAGCGTGTCCACGGAGATCTGCCCTTCGGCGCCGTCTCCGATCGGCGTATCCATGACGCGGGTGAGCGCGAAGTGGAACCGGCTTCCGTCGCCGAGCGCGCTCTCCGCCCAGATCTTCCCGCGATGCGCCTCGACGATTCCCTTGCAGATCGCGAGACCGAGACCGGTGCCTCCCTGCTCGCGGGTTGCGGAGTCGGCGACCTGGTAGAACTTCCCGAAGATCCGCTCGAGATCCTCGGGCGCGATGCCCTTCCCCTGATCCGACACGATCACTTCGTACTCCCGCTCGTGCGAGCGCAGCTCGATCGTCACCTTGCCTCCGGGCTTCGAGAACTTGATCGCGTTGGAGATCAGGTTCTCGAGCACCTGCGTGATGCGGCCCGGATCCGCGAGCACCATCGCGGGCTCGCTCGGAAGCCGCGCCTCCACTTCGATCCCCTGTCCGCCGGGAAGCTGCGGGACCCAGAAGAGGCACTTCTCGATCAGCTCGTTGAGCGAGGTCGGCTGGAACTGGATCGAGAGAACCCCCGCCTCGATCTTCGAGACGTCGAGGATGTCCTTTACGAGCCGGATCAGCCGGTCCACCGACTCCTGGCAGAACGCGATCAGTTGCCGCTGGTCGGTGGTGTACTCGAATTTCGGGCTGGAGACGAGGATGTCGAGCGAGCTTTTCATCACGGTGAGCGGCGTGCGCACCTCGTGCGACGCGATCGAGAGGAACTCGCTCTTCGAACGGTCCACGGCTCGGACCTGCTCGAAGAGCCGGGCGTTCCCCACGGCCGCGGAGACCTGGCGCGCGAAGAGGGCCGCGAGGGAGACGGCTTCGGCGCGGAATTGTCCGCGGCTCCCGAGCGCGACCAGAACCCCGATCGGCTGATCGCTCACGCGGAGCGGCGCCGCGACCGCGTATTCGCCCGGCCGATCGAGGAGCATGGAGAGCCCCGCGGCCGCGAACTCCTGACGCACGAGGAGCCGGGTCTCGCCGCCGAGCACGTCCTCGAGGAGATCCGCCGGGGTCTCCCAGCCCTGCATGTCCAGCGTGCCGGGCCCGGTGCGGGTCCAGACCCGCACCGCGGAATCCCTCGGTCCCATCGCACCCGCGAAAGCCTCCTCGCCGCCGCAGATCGCGCGGATCCCGCGCGCCGCGGTCTCGAGCATCCGGGGCAGCTCGAGCGTGGACGCGACCTGCGATCCGAGGCGGTGCAGCTCGCGAAGCAGCGACTGCTGCTCGTCCGTGCGCGCCTGCGACGCCTCGAGGCTCTGGGCCATGAGGTTGAACGCCGAAGCAAGGGAGCCCAGCTCGTTCCGGCTATGGGTCGAGACGCGCGTGCGGAGATTCCCCTTCGCGATCTCGTCCACGCCGCGGGACAGCTCTTCGATCGGCCGCGTGACCCAGCGCGAGGCGAGGTTCGACGCGAAGACGCTCACCACGAGACCCACGAGGAAGATCGCGATGGAGACGTACCAGAGGAGCCGCACCTCCTCGATGAGATTCGCGGCGCTCAGCTCGGCCACGACGAGCCCCACCGACGCGCCATTGGGCGTGACGATCGAGGTGACGGCGACGGCCCTAGCGCGCGAGGGATTCGCGAAGTCGAGGATCCGCGCCGCGGTGCCGCCCATGCCTTCCTGGATCAGCGAGGCGGGGAGGCTCCCCGGCGGAGGCGCTCCGATCGGCAGCCGGCCGCGCACGAGGTTGCGCTCGTCGCGGACCGGCGCGGATCCGCCCATGTCCACGACGACTCCCCAGCCTCCGAGCTTTCCCACAGGCGCGATCGTGAAGAGGTGCACGATGCCCGGGTTCGCGCGGCGCAGGGCGCCGAGACTCTGCACGATGTTCCGGAAGGCGCGGGAGTTGAGATCTTGCGGCGAGCGGAGCGAGCGGTGGTCTTCCAGGCTCACGAGGGCGGCGGCCGCTTCGGCAGCGGTGGACGCGCTCGCGAGGAGCTGGCGGCGAAGGGACGCCTGGCCGTTCTGATAGAGGAGAACGGTCGCGAGAACGAGGAACGCGCTTCCCACCGCGAGGAAGAGCACCTGAAGCTCATCCTTGAGGGTGCTCGGACGCGGGATCGAGCGCATCGGTCGGATCTGCGGATCCTCTTATGGTCTCAGGATTTCCGCCGGGCGCGAGTCCCCCCTTTCTGGTCCTCGAGGAGGAAGCCCAGCGATTCAATCTCGACCCTGAGCTCATCGGCCCGTTTCCACTGCTTCTCAACCCTGGCCTTATCTCGTTCTCTTACAAGCGCTTGCACCTCCTCAGGGACGTCCGGCTCCGCCGGCCCCGATCCCCAGAAGAGCCCGATCGTCTCGCCGAGCCGTCTGAGGGTGCGTCCCGCCTCGGGGAGCGCTGACCGGTCCTCGGGGCTTGCGTCCGCCGACTCGGCCGCGCGGTTGATCGCCTTCGCGAGGTCGAAGAGGTGTCCCTGCGCTTTCGCCGAGTTGAAGTCGTCCTCCATCGCCTCCCCGAACGCGCGCGCCGCTTCCTCCGCCTGCGCGCCCAGGGTCGAGCCCTTCTCGGCGCGGGCGCCGGCTCCGTCCGCTCCCGGCGCGGAGGAACCCGATCCGCGCGCGCCCGCCCCGGCACGCTCCGCCAAGGTGCCCGCGGCCCGCTCCGCCGACGCGAGGGCGGCGCGCAGCCGGCCGTACGCGACCCCCGCCTCGCGCAGCCGGTCCTCGTTCCATTCGATCGGGCTCCGGTAATGCGTGGACTGGAGATAGAAGCGGATGACTTCCGGCTCGACCTGCTTCGCGATGTCCTCCACCAGAAAGAAATGCTGGGTCGATTTCGACATCTTGGCGCCGCCCAGGAGCACCAGCCCGTTCTCCACCCAGTAGCGCGCGAAGGGCATCCCCGTCGCCGCCTCCGACTGCGCGATCTCGTTCTCATGATGCGGAAAGATGAGATCCTGGCCGCCCCCGTGGAAATCGAACGTCTCCCCGAGGTA